>NZ_JAQMUA010000323.1:0-8633 GCF_028330895.1 Kamptonema animale CS-326
GGCTAAAGCCCAACTACATACCTTTGATTAAAGCGGGATACTTCCAATCCTTATATTCCTCTCAAATTGCTCTGGAGAAATTGGCTGTTATTTTATTTTGCAGATAAGCATCAAATACAGCAGCAATATTGCGAATCAGTAATCGTCCAGCAGGTGTCACCTGAATATGATTGTGAGAAACATGAAGCAGTCCATCAGCTTGCAATTTTTCAAGTTCCGAACGCTCACCCAAAAAATATTCATCAAACCCTTGATCGAAACGCAGATGATATTTCTCTTCTAAATCATCTTTTGAGAGTTCAAATTGACACATTAATTCCATAATCACAGTGCGACGAACGATATCATCTTGATTGAGGCTAACTCCTCGTTCAATTGGTAGAGTTTCTTGGTCAATTGCGAGATAAAAATCTTTGAGTTTTTTGTGATTTTGGACATACACATCGTTAAGCATACTAATTGATGTGACCCCAAATCCAATTAGATCGGATTCTGGTTTAGTAGTATAGCCTTGGAAGTTGCGATGCAGTTGTCCTTCTCGTTGAGCTACTGATAGTTCATCATTCGGTTTGGCAAAATGATCCATGCCAATAAATTGATACCCATTCTGAGTTAATTCCTCAATTGTCATTTGTAGAATATCAAGTTTTTCGGCAGCTTGGGGTAGTGCTTCTTCGGGAAGGCGACGTTGTACGGGTTTTAACCAAGGTACATAGGCAAAATTGAAGACGGCAATTCGATCTGGATCGAGTTTAATGGTTTTCTTAATGGTATCACGAAATGTGTCCAGATTTTGATGGGGCAAACCATAAATTAGATCGACATTAACGCTTTCAAATCCGGCTTCCTTAATCCAACCCATAGCGTCAAACAAGAGAGCTTCTGGCTGAATCCGATTTACGGCTTCCTGTACCTGTGGATTGAAATCTTGAATGCCAAAACTAATCCGATTAAATCCTAGTTCGCGTAAAAATAGAACGTAGTTGCGATCGAGAGTACGCGGGTTTACTTCAATGGAAATTTCTGCTTGTGGATCGAATTGAAAATGTTGATTAATTGCTGTCCACAGGGTTTCAACTTGACTGAGAGACAGATAATTAGGTGTCCCGCCGCCCCAGTGCATTTGTTGAACTGTGCGATCGCGACTAATCAACTCTGCCATCTGGCTAATATCGCGAAGCAAATAATTTAGGTAAGGTTCGGAAATTTCTTTGCGTTGAGTAATGACAGTATTACAACCGCAGAAATAACAGGCAGTTTCACAAAAAGGAATATGACAGTAGAGCGATAGGGGCGTTTTTTTATAGTTACTAACGGCGACTGCTGCTCTAAAATCAATCTGGTCAAACTCTGGTTTTAATTCTGTTGCTGGTGGATAACTGGTGTAGCGGGGTACTGGTTGGTCGTATTTGCGGAGTAATGCGGGATCGAATTGAACTGTGGGTAATGTATGGAGCATGGATTAATTTTTCCTTTTTGTTGATGGATTACTTTTGTAGTGAATGATGGAAGAATTTTGAGAAATAAATTAGGAGGAGGGCGGGTTTTCTGGTTCTCTAATTTTTAATTAAGATATTGGCGAACCCGCCCCTACATTAATTTGTTTGACACTCATCGATCGCAAAGTTAGCCGTTTACATTGCCTAAATGCTATATTCAGCGGTTACGAGTTCTTTAGGCGCTCCGTGATGTGGGCGTTCTGTTGCACCGGGAATATCTTGGCGTGTGAGTAAATCAAAGACATGATCTCCGATGGCGGCTTTTACATCGTCTTCTAATTCATGGACGACATCGCGATTTAGCTGAAAGGCATAATTAGCTTCAGCTACAATGCGTTCAATGGTTGCTTCATCAATAGGTAAAGAATCAAGTGCTTGACGGTATTTTTCTTTGAATTCCCGTTTAGCTTCTACAGTAGGAATTTGCTCAAAATCATGGAGTCCTGTACCTCTATCTTCGGGTAATTTCAATGCTGAGCGAATGATTTTTTTCAAGCTTTGACCACCGGAAAGATCGCCCATGTAGCGGGTGTAAGCATGGGCAATTAGGAGTACGGGATCGGTGTTAGCAATTTCGTGGAGGCGATCTACGTAAATTTTACCAGCGGGTAAAGGTACAATCTGTTCGCGCCAGTTGTCACCGTAATAAAATGCTAAATCTTTCTCTAAATTGGCTGTACGGTTGAGTTCTGGAAAATAAATTTTTCCGACAATTTCGTGATTTTGATAGCGTTGCAGTTCTCCTTCTAATGTGCTGTAGACCAAATACAAATTTGCTAATAACTTACGGAATGGTTCCCGCTCAACAATTCCTTTGAGAAAGCATTTCATGTAAGCGGTGTTTTCGGCGGCGGTGTGGGAGTGTTTGGTTCCTTCGCGCAGGCGTTGGGCTAAATCTTGACTCATTTTAAATACCTCGTTTTTTCAGAATCGTTGTGCTCGGTGATGACTGCTGAGGCTAGAAGTTGGGGAACCCGAAGGGGTTAATTTCGCGATCGCTTGGGCAAATCAGCAGACTAATTAAAATATATATAACTATCCAGCGATGAATGTCAAGTTGTTTGTAAAACTTAACCTTATGTTTGCGAAGTGTAATTTTTTGTGGCGGCATCGTAAAAACCCTAGACAAATGGCAGAAAGTAATATAGCTTGATGGCTATTGAGCATACAAACGATGTTAAAGCATTATGGTGAATTCTCTGGCTAAGCCCGCTCTGGAAACTGCGGCATCCAAGAAAGCAATCAAGGAAACAATTCTTACGCCTCGGTTTTACACAACAGATTTTGACAAGACTGCACAACTGGATCTATCTGCCCAGGAGACTGAGTTACAGGCGATGCTGACAGAAATGCGGGCCGACTACAACCGCCATCATTTCGTGCGGGATGAGGAATTTAACCGCTTGTGTAAAGAGACTAATCTTACGGGAGAGGCGCGGCAGGCATTTGTGGATTATTTAGAAAGATCCTGCGTTTCGGAGTTTTCGGGGTTTCTGTTATTTAAGGAATTGTCGCGCAAATTGAAGGATCGCAGTCCTTTGTTATCGGAAATGTTTAGTTTGATGGCGCGGGATGAAGCTCGCCATGCTGGATTTTTGAACAAGGCGATGGGCGATTTTGGCTGTACGATGGATTTGGGCTATTTGACTAAGCACCGAGTTTATACATTTTTCCCGATCGAATGGGTGCTTTACACGGTTTATTTGTCAGAAAAGATTGGCTACTGGCGCTACATCATTATTTATCGCCATCTGGAAAAACACCCTGAGAATCAGTTTTATCCCCTATTCCGCTACTTTGAGAGTTGGTGCCAGGATGAAAATCGACATGGGGATATTTTTAAGGCTTTGTTGCGATCGCAACCTTCCCTTTGGCAAACTTGGCAATCTCGTTTATGGAGTCGCTTTTTCTTGCTTTCAGTGTTTGCAACTCATACGCTGACAGTACATGAAAGAACGGGATTTTATGATTCATTAGGGATTGATGCAACAGAGTTTGATGCTCAGGTAATTCGCAAAACTAATGAAACTTCTGCCCGTGCTTTTCCCTCTATTTTAAATACGGATCATCCAGAGTTTTTCGAGCGGCTGCATAAGTGTTCGGATCTGAATTTGAAGATGTCAGAAATCAATCAAAGTTCTCAGCCAAAGTGGTTAAAAGTGCTGCGTAAGTTGCCATTGCAAATGGCTATTGTTGGGCATCTTTTACGGCTGTATTTGATTAAGCCGATCGATGCGGAGGCCACGCGGGGAATGGTGCGTTAATTGCCTCTACATGAAACTTGCTCTCGATCGCAGAAAGTAGCCAGGGACTTAAGCTGATGAGGCGGGGTTTTCAACCCCCGCCTCATTGGAGATTGGATCTTAAAGTTAATAACAATGGAGAAAAGGTAACATCCTCTACCGAGAATAAACCGTTCCATCAGGCATAATCGCTCCTTCTAAATCCGTATTCGTGAGAATAGTTCTAGTCATATCAGCACCGCGTAAATTAGCTTTGCGTAGAATAGCACCGCTCAAATCAGCATAACTAAGATCGGCTCCTTGTAAACTAGCTTCACTCAAATTAGTGGCTAAAAAACGTTGCTGTATCGTCTCATTTAGATGAGCGCGACAAAGCTTTGCACCATCCAAATTTGCTTGATATAAAAGAGCTCCACTTAAGTTAGAATATGACAAGTCTGCATTAGTCAAAATTGCCTGACCTAGATCGGTAATCTGGTCAGAAGTCGAACGCAAATCTGCTTCAAATAGAATCGCACGCAATAATTTTGCACGCACTAAGTTTGCACCGCTTAAACAAGCTTTCATCAAATTTGCTTCTTCCAAATTGGCATCTGTGAGCTTTGCACCGCTGAGATCCGCTTCTCGTAGGACGGCTCGATACAGATTAGCCTCAGTCAAATCTGTTCCCCACAAAATTGATTCGCTTAAATCTGTTCCTTGAAAACTAGCTTGAGTAAAATTGGTTTTACCAAGTCGGGATTGGCGCAAGTCGGCGCGATCGAACTCTATACCTTGTAGCTCGGCATTCAACAAGTCAATTTCTTGTAATTTTACCTGATGAAAACTTCGTTCTCCTGTAGAATATTGCTTTAAAACATCATCAACGTTCATATTTATTACCTTTAGCTTGCGATCTGAATAGTAAAATGCGATCGCACTTTCAAGTCTGCACCGAAAAGTCCTCTGCATCGACTCCCCAATTCACCCACTTAATCGCCTTTCGCGCTGATTTTAAATTAGGTGGCACTCGCAAAAAGTGAATATGTCCAGTGCTTGGGCAAGTCATTTTTAACATATTAATCGGCTCAAGGTCAATATTTTTATCAATTCTTAATAAAGAGTATTCGCGCCATGTATCTAATTCAACTGCTTCTAATTCTTGACAGATTCGACTGTAACCTATTCCCTGAATTAGCACTCGCCTAAGTTCGGCATTTTCTTCTTCTAAAAGCCATTGAGATTGCCATTGGTGAGGGTGTAGTTTTCCGTATTTCTCAGGTAAGGTGACTCCGTGATAAGAGTAGAGGCTGTATCCGTCTGCAAATTGGATGGCGGGTGTACCTTCAGCGTGGAGGCGGTGTTGGTTGTCGAAACAGAGGATGCGAGGGCGATCGCAGATAATGCAAGTTTTTTCCAGCATTATAATTAAGCCACACTCCTTAACCAGCCCTTGATATATTTTCCATTTTTTTTGATCGAGATTGCAGTTTAAGACGGAAACTCCAAAGTCATATTCAACGGCCCAACTAGCATCGCTGTCTGACCAAATGCAGGTATCCCAAAATTCTTGATTGTGCCGTTGATTTTCTAGTTGATTTTCCAGTTTATTTCGTAGTTTAATCTGTTGTTCGTAAAATCCTTGTTCTACCAAACACTTTTCTCCCAGAGTACGCCTAGCTTGCCTACTTAATTGTTTATATAGTTGTCTTATTAGTTGTACAGACAGTTCAAATCGTAGTTTGATTATCGATTGTATTACTGGTTGACTGGGAATATTTTTAAAACCTAGATAAGGGCTATCATAAAAAATAATCTCAGGATTTTTTAGGTTCATCAAAGCATAAGCTGATTTCACTACTTCAGTTGCTTTTTCACGGTTTATTGGCACGGTAGAACGCGCGAATTGCCGCCACTTTTCCAGATATACTGGAATTAATGCCTCTTGTTCAGGAGTCAATTTGTCAATTTTAGTTTCTGACATGGAGAGATACCCTATTTAGTGACAATTTACCATGCGATCGGATTTAAACCGTGGTGCGATTCCGGCGCAACGGAATCACAAATCTGCTTACACTTCCGGTGCAATTCCAGCAGCTCGTAACTGCGATCGCAATTGCTCTAGCGGTCTTTTTTTGTTCGGTGCAGGTGCGTTAGAGGAAATAAGAACAAGCGGTAAACTTTAGCGTGGTACAGGTAGATAAGTGGGTTGGGGTTGGGGTTGAGGCAAACCGGGAACACGGATATATCTCCAATTACCAGTAAACAATAGGTACATAACACCCGCAAGCACGACACCACTAACCACAGCAGCAGTAATCTTCCAAACACTGTAGGGACGCTGGCCTTGAACTTCAGCGGTGCGTGCATTAACCATTACTTGATATCGTTGGTTTTGATAACGATAGGCACACAGCCAAACAGGTAGCAAAATATGCTTAAAAGTGATAGCATTGTAATCAGTAGAAATGCTGTGAACCCGCTGCTCGTCGCCACCAATATTCCTGCAAACATCGAAGTGAATAGTACCGGCCATGACATTTTTAGCACATTCAAATCCTTGAGTGAGAGAAACTTGCGATCGCTGCGCTTCAAACCCAGCTAAATAAGAGGAATTGTAAGCGCGCAGCGACTCCTTGAGATGCCAAGGTTCTAACGCATCCAGACGCGGGCGATCGACTGAAGTTGTAGCGGGAATCAGAATATCGTCAAAAAAGCGCTCGACTCTGCCAGAAACAGGCCACCACCTGGTATGTTGCACTTCGCGAGTTTTAGTTTCTGTTTCGCCCTGCGAGTTTGTTTCTGTATAAGTCTCAGTCACGTAGTAGTGTTCTCCGCGATCGCCCCTATAGTAACTAACCGTATAAGTGTCGTAAGTCCAAAACGGCAAGTAAACCCCTTGAATTTTCTCCTGTTGCGCTAGGGATTTCAAAGCAGAAGGAGCAAACCAGCGGTTGCTTAGCCACTTCTGAATGCTTTCTCTGGCCTGTTTAGCAGTAACTTCAAAAGGGACAATTCCCTCTGGATGCACGCTAGGGCTAGCTTTTTCAGGTTGTGTCACAATTGGAGAAGCGCAAAATGGGCATTGGCCCGCTACTTTTGGCGGTTCAAAAGTAACACTTGCTCCGCAATCATTGCATTTTACTTCAAGGGCTGTTGTTGATAAAGTTGTCAGCGTTGTTTCGTCGAATTGTAGATATTGTTCGTAAGAATTTTCCTTTACCTCTTCAGCAGTTTGGGGAATTGCATCTTCCCAGCCGCAGTAAGCACACTTGAGTTTTCCTGCTTGGGGGTTGAACTCTAAATAAGCCCCGCAGCTAGGACAGGGAAAACGCTTAACAGCAGGTTCCGAAGTATTCATAATAGTTTATTGGTGATGTAATTGGTAATTGGTAATTTGGAAAGCAGATCAATTACTAATTACCAATTAACTAAATATGCAAAATTTTAAGCTGCCGCTGGCGGGGGAGGCGGCGGTACTGTCGCCAACAAAGATGCTAATTCCGGCACTTGCGATGCTAACTTCCAGCCGTCAAAACTTGCACACCACACCATTACCTGATGTGTCAAACCATTTTGCAGAAGTTGATGCAATTCAAAAGGGCCTAATCGTTGACCGTTCTGGGCAATATACCACTGAGTTTGTGTGGGTAGTGGAGGTGGTGGCGGTGTTTGGGATGCTGGCGGCTGCATCATATTTGTCATTTGCTGACCTAGTGCCATTCCCATGCCCAATTCTAATGCTTGATTGCCGCCGCTAGGGTTATTTGCTGATGCTTCTATAGCGTTAGCAGCTTGATATTGGGTATAGTGCTGCATATTTCCCAGAAGTCCTATTGAGGCTCGTTTGTCGAGTGCTGCTTCAACTTCAGGCGGCATCGAGATATTTTCAATTAATAGCTGAGTTAATTCTAACCCAAACTGCTGGATACTTGGCTCTATGGCAACTCGTACCTGTTCGCCCATCTGTGTGTAGTTGGCTGCAAAGTCCAGCAGGGGAACGCGGGAACTGCCAACCCAATTGGCAAAGGCACTGACTATTGTATTGCGGAGTTGATCGCTGATTTCATCTACTTGAAATAGTCCGTCAGTGCTGATTAGTTGTTTTAAGAGTTGTTCGGGATGAGAAACTTTAATGTTGTAGGTTCCAAAAGCCCGCATTCGCACGGGGCCGAGTTCTGGATCGCGGATAATTACAGGGTTAGAAGTTCCCCATCTCAGGTTGGTAAATATTTTCGTGTTAAAAAAGTAGACTTCGGCTTTAAAGGGAGAGTTGAAACCGTAGGGCCAACCTTTTAAGGTACTCAGAACGGGTAAGTTGCGGGTGTACAGTTCGTGCATTCCCGGATCGAAGACATCGGCAACTTTTCCTTCGCTGACAAAGACTGCTATTTGTCCTGGTCGTACCGTTAGTTTAGCACCTTGTTTAATTTCGTTCTGGTGGCGCTCGAATCGATAAGCGATGGTGTCGTTGGTATTGTCTAACCATTCGACAATATCGATAAATTCACCGCGAATCTTGTCAAAGAGTCCCATAGATTTATTTTTAGTTGTTGTTTGATTTTAGCTTCAACAGGAGCGCTCGGAATTCCCGATCGAGATTGTAAAGTTTTTAGTGCGATCGCGCCCATTGCCACCGATCGCAATTGCTCTAACTTTAATTGCGATTGTTATGCTCTTTGGCGTTCAACCTCTGCCCTTTGGTGTTCAACCTCTTTATTACCTTTAGCTTGCGATCTGAATAGTAAAATGCGATCGCACTTTTAAGTCTGCACCGAAAAGTCCTCTGCATCGACTCCCCAATTGACCCACTTAATCGCCTTTCGCGCTGATTTTAAATTAGGTGGCACTCGCAAAGTGTGAATATGTCCAGTGCTTGGGCAAGTCATTTTTAACATATTAATCGGCTCAA
>NZ_JAQMUA010000324.1:0-45689 GCF_028330895.1 Kamptonema animale CS-326
GCGATCGCGATTTTTTCTAACTTATTCAGCAAGCCCTATTTAGGAACGATCTTATGCGGGAATCTGTAACTTATCAAGCAATCCTTGAAGAAGGATTGGAACGAGGAGTTCAACAAGGACTTCAACGAGGAGTTCAACAAGGACTCCAACAAGGAGTTCAACAAGGACTCCAACAAGGACTCCAACAAGGAATTCCACAAGGAAAGCAAGAGGAGGCCTTATCACTGATTATGCGCTTACTTACTAGACGCTTAGGCGCGATCGCACCTGACCTCCAAACTCAAATTCAATCATTATCCCTGACTGAATTGGAAGAACTAGCTGAGGCACTTTTAGACTTCTCTCAACTCACAGATTTAACTACTTGGTTAGAGCGACAAAACCAATAGACACAGACCAGTATAATTTGTAAGGTGGGAATCCCCACCTTACTTTTAGAGAAATTTTACAAACTCCCAATCTGTTGACTAAACCACATCGCCGCCACCCCATTTCCCCGATCCAAAAGTTTCAAAGTCTCGGAAAGTAAAGCAATTGGCAACCCCTCAAGCGCAACGGAAACTGCACATTCCTGATATATTTCATTCTCCTGCAATCTAAATGCTAAAACTCTCTCACCATTAATATCTACTACCCAATACTCAGGAATTTGTAAAGCAGCATACAATCGCTTTTTTTGATCTAAATCGCTTGCCAAAGTTGTATCAGCAGTTTCTACTACTAAATCGGGAACTCGCGATTTATTCAGATTAATTCTGCGGGGTTCCCCTTTTTGCCATTGCAGGAAATCTCCACCGATGTACAAAACTCGATCTGGCGCACCTCCTCCTACATTTGGCTTTTCTATTACACACCCCCCCAAATCATCGAAAGGTTGTCCTCCTTTGTGAGTAAACCAGACTAAAAATATTAGCGTTAATAGGTTGTTAAATCTGGCGTGCTGAGGCCCTTCATTACCCATATCTATCCAAAGATAACCTTCATAAAAAAATATTCTGGCTTCCTCCAAAGATGGATCTTCGTAAGCCGATATATAATCTTCCCACTTCGCCGCTTGCCATTGGGAAATTTCACCCTCTTGAGGCAAGATGAATTTTGCAGTTGTAATAGTCATAATGCAAAAGCAAATTAAAGCTAACTTTATATTAGCTTATAAAATTTCACAATTAGTCCGCGTAGGCGGACTTTGTTTGTATAGGCGCGATTTCAATCGCCAGAATATTTTTGCTGAATATTTTTACAAAAGTCTAATCACTAACCATTAACAACGATTTCTCCGCCACAACTTCAACCGGAATTGGCACTAAATTCACCGCACAAGCTTTTAATTCAGGCTGTCGAGAATCGGGACAACTCTCATGATGAGTTAATATATTGGCCTCCGCACCATCGGCCCACAAACTACCCCAGTGCATCGGTACAAACACCGTTCCAGGCGCGATCGCTTTCGTAATCTTAGCAGGAAACCGACAAACTCCTCGGCGCGATCGCACTTCCACCATCACCCCATTCTCAATCCCCAATTCCTCCGCATCCCTGGGATGAATCTCAATAAACGGATCGGGGTGCATTTGATTAATCTTCTCAGTTCTACCCGTCCGCGTCAATGTGTGCCAATGTCCGTAAAGCCGGCCAGTAGTCAACACCAAAGGATAATTCGGATCGGGTGGTTCCGCCAACCCCCGCGAATGACAAGCCGCAAATCTCGCCTTCCCATCAGGCGTATGAAAACGCCAATCTGTATAAAGTCTCTCCGACTCTCGATTTGAAACTTCCTCTCCGGCAATTTTTAATTTTTCATTTTTAATTTTTAATTCTTCAGAATGCGGCCACTGCATTGGCCCTTCCGCACGTAGGCGATCGTGACTCATGCCACTCATATCGCAAGGCTGCCCCCGCGTCAACTGCACGAACTCACTATGTACCTCAGCGGAAGTCTGGAAAGTAAACTTATCCCCAAAACCCAAGCGACGGCCCACCTCTGCAAAAATCTGCCAATCCTGCAAAGCTTCCCCCTGCGGCTGCTGGAAAGCAGGACACAAAGTTACTCGGCGTTCGGAATTAGTCATTACTCCCGTCTTCTCACTCCACTGCGTCGCCGGTAACAGTATGTGAGCATAAGCCGAGGTTTCTGTCGGATAATAAGCTTCTTGGTATACCGTAAAAGGCGATCGCTTCAAAGCCGCCTTAGTCCGCTCCAAATCTGGCATACTCACCGCCGGATTAGTGGCTGCAATCCATAGAAACTCAACTTCCCCCGTTTCCAAACCCGTCATCATATCCCAAGCCGTGCGGCCCGGAATCGGCGAAATACTCCCCGCCGGCAATCCCCAAAACTCCTCAACTTCGGCTCGATGTTGCTCACTTCTCACAAACCTATATCCGGGTAATATGTGAGAAAGTCCTCCGGCTTCCCGTCCCCCCATAGCGTTTGGTTGACCAGTAAGAGAAAAAGGGCCGCATCCAGGTTTACCAATTTGACCAGTCATCAAGTGCAAATTAATTAGCGATCGCACCTTCGCCGTCCCCTCAGAAGACTGATTCATCCCCATCGACCACAGCGATAAAATTCTCTTGGATTCTTGCCAATAGCGGGCCGCCGTCTTCAATTCATCCACAGAAATGCCGCATCTATCAGCTACAAATTGCGGTGGATAATATTTAATTACCTCCGTAAAAGCCGCAAAGTTAGTCGTACATTCATCAATAAAGGGAGCGTGAACATCACCCCATTGTAGTAATATATAAGCAATACCATTCAGTAAATCAATATCCGTTCCGGGTTTAATTGCTAAGTGCAGATCGGCCGCTTCAGCGGTAGGAGTCCGCCTCGGATCGACTACAATCATTTTAACATCGGCATTTTTCTTATGGTATTTTGCCAGTCTGTTAAAAATAATTGGGTGACATTCTGCGGTATTGCTACCAATAATAAAAGCACAGTCAGTTAACTCTAAATCATCATAGGAACAAGGGGGGCCATCAGCACCCAAACTCTGCACATAACCAGCAACCGCTGAAGACATACAGAGGCGAGAATTGGCATCAAAATTATTAGTTCCCAGACAACCTTTTATTAGTTTCTGAGCAACATAATAGTCCTCAGTTACAAATTGACCGGAACCGTACATACACAGAGCATCTGGGCCGCTAGTAGCGCGTACAGTTTGAATGCGGTTAACAATTGCATTTAAAGCCTCATCCCAGCTAGCGCGGCGGAAAGGTTCATCTAGGGAGTCGCGCATCATCGGGTAAAGGAGGCGATCGCGCTGAATCGATTCTGTGACTGTTGCTCCCTTGACGCAAACCATACCCATACTAGAGGGATGTTCGCGATCGCCTTTCACCTTCCAACTCTGACCTGGTTTTGTCGGCGACGACACCTCTAAACCACAGCCTACACCACAATAGGGACATAGAGTTTTAATACTTTCCATATTCTAATTTGGTAATTGGTAATTGGTAATTGGTAATTGGTAATTGGTAATTGGTAATTGGTAATCCGGTTAATCTCACATCTTGCACCATTATGAATAAAGGACTTAATCGCGGGGTGGGGGCGGGTTTTTTAGCCTTTGCAGTACCGTTAAAGCTGTTGGCGAACCCGCCCCTACAGCTATATTTATAAAAGTGGAACGCTCCCGGAGTTTCAACACCTGGCGGTTATTGCAATTGGTGCAAGATGTCAAGTTAATTAGACATAATTTTTGTAGGGGCGGGTTCGCCAATATCTGTAATATCAAGCGAGAAATCCCAAAAACCCGCCCCGGCTTTTAGCTCGTAATGACACAAACGAACAACTAACTACTAACACAACTAACCACTAACTATTCCCAAGGCTTAACATCTAGAGCGCCGCCATTGGCAGTGCTAAAAGTTACCCGAAATTCTGCTGTTTTTTCAGCAGTAGCCGATGCAGAACTGGCAGAATTTTGTATGGAGGCTAGAGGAGTTTCTTGTACGAAATTTTTAGCTGCTTGATTAGTAGCTTCATATCCCAAAATCGTGCCGTCTTGCTTGACTTTAACCTTGTAAACTAAATCTTCGGTAAAAGTCGGGGTTGTTTTCCAAGTCGAGTCAATTTGGGTGTAAAGCTTTTGCTTGAGAGCGTCTATCTCAGCCTTGTCTGTAATTCCCGCCGCAGAAGTAGCATCAGCAGTTGCGGGTGCAGAATTGGCGCTAGCAGTTGCACTTGCGGGTGCTGCATCGATCGCACTCACAGAACTAGGAGCGCTCGCGGGTGCTGTACTCGCAGGACTAGGAGCGCTCATAGATGCTGCACTCATCGCACTCGCCGGGCTCGAAGGAGCGCTCATAGGTGCTGCACTCATCGCACTCGGAGGGGGAGGACTAGCGATCGGGGCTGGACTTGCCGAGACAGCAGTTGTTTCCGTTTTCGCCGTCTCTTTTTGCAGATTAGCAACTGAACCGACACTCACCATAGTCAGTCCGATCGTTGTCGCCAACCATATAGCTCCAAAAGCCATAATTTTTCCAGATGATGATTCTGGAGATTTTGAGGAATGAGAGTTTAGTTCCGATGACATATTTGCCTCCTTTGTATCTTTGGAGGCATTAAATGGCATTGTGGCAAAGGGTTTTGTAGCAGATGCAGCAGATTTAACCTCAGCTTTTGTCGCAGGTGCGTTTTCGGGTTTTTCCTGGGTTGCCGAAGTTTCCACCTGCGGTACACTGCTTATGCTGCTTGGCGCTGTACTCGCCTCCTCTTCCCCCTCCGAATGAGCGAAACGACGAAACAGGAAATCTAGAGCGAAATTACGCAATTCATAGTAATGGGGATCTTCCATAATTCTCGCCCGATTGCGAGGACGAGAAAAAGGAATTTTCAAGTCTTCACCAATGTGAGCAGAGGGGCCATTGGTCATCATCACGACGCGATCGGCTAAGAATAAAGCCTCATCAATATCGTGAGTAATCATAATCACCGTTACCTTATGTTCGCGCCAAATTTTGAGCAATTCCTCCTGCAATTCTTCGCGGGTAATCGGGTCTAGTGCTCCAAAAGGTTCATCTAAAATCAACACTTGAGGGCTAGTAGCCAGAGCTCGCGCGATCGCCACTCTTTGTTTCATCCCGCCTGATAGTTGGCCTGGTCTTTTGTGGGCGGCTTCAGTCAGTCCAACTAACTCCAAATGTTCATTGACAATCTGCATCTGATCGGAATGAGATTTGTCCGCAAAAACCGTTCCTACTCCCAGATGGATATTTTCTGTAGCACTCAGCCAAGGTAACAAAGAATAGTTTTGAAACACCACCATTCTGTCTGGCCCCGGCTCCTCAATCCACTTACCTTTAAGCTTCAACTTCCCAGCCGTAGGTTGGTTGAATCCTGCCACCATATTCAGCAAAGTAGATTTGCCGCAGCCGGAGTGACCAATCAGACAAATAAATTCCCCTTCATTAATAGTGAGGTTAACACCATCAAGAACCGTATAGGGCCCTTTGGGAGTTTCATAAACTTTCGATACGTCTTCAATCGTCAGAAAAGGTTCTGACTTTAAAGATTCGACTTGGGTTTTCTTTGTGCTGTCTAGAGTTCGCATAGCGGAGGAATTAGGAATTAATAATTCGGAATTGACTGTGGATAATTGGGAAGGGAAAAGTTTTCCCTCTTCCTCATTTTTACTCATCTTTCTTTCCTCTGGAATCTCTCACCATGCCTGTACTTAGGTCGGTGATGGGGAGTTTATACTGGCAACCTAATAGAACACTGAGAACCGACAGGCTCGATTAAGATTTCTTCAATGCGAAGAGCGCGTTTGATTTTGACATTTTGCAAATACTCGATCGGGTCATCGGCATTAAATACAGTTCCGTCAAATAGTTCAATGTTGCGGCGATCGCGCCCCACGTCTGGCATCCCTAATTGTCGAACTGCTTCTCCAAACACATCGGGTAACAAAACTCGCTCTAGAATTTCTACCCAATTTTTAGGGAAAGGTACAATTCCCCAACGGGCCATCTGAGCCATTACCCACAGCATCTCAGTACGGTCGGGGAAATTAGTTTTATCAACGTAGAACTGGTTAAAATTCAACAGCATTTCTGGTTCATCTTCGGTGCCAGAATCATAGGCATCAATAAAGCCAGGGCGAATATGTTCTGCTGCCGAACCAACGTATTGCTCTTGGGAAAGTAATTCTACAATTTCCTCGCGGTTGCGTTTATCATCGCAATATTCGCAGGCTTCTAAAAGTGCTTTAACTAGAGCAATATGAGTTTGGGGATATTTATTTGCCCACTCTTCTGTTACTCCCAAAACTTTCTCAATATGTCCCGGCAAAATATCTAGAGAACGGGCCATGACAAAGCCGATATCTTCATTAACGGCGTGGGAGTTCCATGGTTCTCCAACGCAATAGCCATCAATATTTCCTGCTTTTAAATTGGCTAACATTTGCGGTGGTGGAATCACTGTCAAACCCACATCAAGATCCGGGTCGATACCACTAGAAGCCAGCCAGTAACGCAGTAGCAGGTTGTGCATGGAACTGGAATGCACAGTAGCGAAGGTGTGAACTTTGTCGGGAGTTTGTGCGATCGCTTCCTTGAAATCGGCTAGAGTTCTGATTCCTTGAGTATAGAAATGCTTACCGAAGGTAATCGCATCGCCGTTGCGAGATAGAGTTAAGGCCGTGCTTACGGGGATTGGTGGGTTATCGTCTAAACCCAGAGTCATCGCGATCGGCATTCCCGCAACCATTTGAGCCGCATCTAAACGACCTGCGGTGACTCCTTTGGCGATCGCTTTCCAGCTAGGTTCCCGCGAAAGAGTGACTTCTTCTAAACCGTGCGCTGCGAAGAAACCTTTCTCTTTTGCTACTACTAAAGGCGCGCAATCTGTGAGAGGAATGAACCCGATTTCCAGGTTGACTTTTTCTAAGCCATTCTTAGCAATAACTGCCGACTTGCTAACCTTACGCTGCTTCACTCGTTTCTGCTGGTTTAAGAAATAAACCATTTCATTTCGCAAAGCGTAGTAACTGGGATGATTTACTACTTCCATCCGGTGACGGGGACGGGGAATTGGTACTTCTAAAATCTGCCCGATTTGTGCTTCAGGGCCAGTAGTAAGCATAACGATCCGATCTGATAGCAATAACGCCTCGTCAACGTCATGCGTCACCATGATAGCAGTAACGCTGCTTTCTTCGCAAATTTTCATTAATTGTTCTTGCAAACCACCGCGAGTTAAGGCATCCAAAGCGCCGAAGGGCTCGTCTAGCAGTAGCAATTTAGGACGGATAGCGAGAGCTCGCGCGATCGCAACTCTCTGTTTCATCCCCCCGGAAATTTCCGCAGGTCGTTTATCAGCAGCGTGTCGCAATCCTACTAAATTAATATGGTGTTCGATGATGCTTTTACGTTCACCTTTAGGCTGATTTTTGTAAACTTCATCGACAGCCAAAGCAATATTTTCTCGCACTGTCAGCCAAGGTAGCAGAGAGTAATTTTGAAAGACTACCATTCTATCTGGCCCCGGTTCTCGAACTTCGCGGCCTTCTAAAATTACGCCTCCCTGACTCGGTTTATCTAAACCAGCGATGATATTCAGCAAGGTAGATTTGCCGCAGCCAGAGTGTCCGATTAAGGAGACAAATTCTCCTTGTTTAATCTTGATATCAATGTTTTTAAGTGCAATGTATTTTCCCCCGTTCGGCAGGTCAAATACGCGGTCAACGTGATCTACTTCAACGAATACTGACATAATTGGTAATTGGTAATTGGTAATTGGTAATTGGTAATTGGTAATTGGTAATTGGTAATTGGTAATGGCTAATTGGTAATGGCTAATTGGTGATTGGTAATTGCTGATTTGGTACTTAGGGGTTGTGAAATGAAATCTTTTTTAACTCAAAAAACTCACAACCCTTTCTTGTTCATTAGCCATTAGCCATTAGCTATTAGCAATTAGCTATTAGCCATTAGCCCGTCTTACTTCTGTTCTTCAGGTACAACTTTGGAAGCAATGAAACCAACCAATCTATCTAGCAATAAACCGACAATACCCACATAAATCACTGCTAGGATAACGTGGCTGAGACGCGAACTATTGTAAGAGTCCCAGATGAAGAAGCCGATACCCACGCCCCCGACTAGCATTTCAGCAGCAACAATTGCCAACCAAGATAGACCAATTCCAATCCTCAAGCCAGTGAAAATATAGGGCACCGCAGAGGGTAATAGAATTTTCCAGAAATACTTTTGGCGAGGTAAGCGCAACACTCTAGCAACGTTTCTGTAATCTTGAGGTATCTGCTGGACACCCACAGTTGTATTGATAATAATTGGCCAAATTGCAGTAACTAAAATCACAAACAATGCCGAAACTTCACTGGTTGTAATCCCCATGCCTTCAAAGGGATTAAATTGTTGAAATGCTCCCAAAGAAATAGGCAACCAAGCTAAAGGAGGAATCGTTCTCAACACCTGAAAAATCGGGTCTAAAGCGTCAAACATCAAAGAATTAGTGCCGATTAATATTCCCAGTGATATACCGAGAATTGCTGCTAAAGTAAAGCCGATTGCTACCCGCTGCAAGCTGGCTAAAAGTTGCCAGAATAAACCTTTGTCAGTACCGCCGTTATCAAAGAAAGGGTTAACGATGAGATTCCCACTTTCTGAGATCATTTTAAGTGGCCCTGGCAAAGTGGAATTGGGGTCATGGCAAAGGATTTGCCAAATTAGCAGAATAACTGCAAGGGCCACCAGCGGTCTAATTATTTTTCTGCGGTTATTCTGAACAAAAGAAATAATCGCATTTACTGGGTTATTGCCTTTTGAAATTCGCTCAATGTTTGTTGCCATACTTGGTTAGTTGTTAGTTGTTAGTTGTTGCTGATAGTTAACGGTTAACTGTTAACCGTTAACTGTTAACCGTTAACAATTATGCTTTCTTAATTGCCAGACCTTTCAAATATTCTTCAGGCTTTTCAGGGTCAAACTTAACACCATCGAAGAAGGTTTCTACACCGCGAGAAGTAGTAGAAGGAATCTCCGCTGCGGGAACTCCCAAGGCTTTCGCTGCTTCTTTCCAAATATCTTCGCGATTCACTTTATCAACTATCGCCTTGAGGTCTGTGCTAGCAGGAATATTACCCCAGCGAATGTTCTCAGTTAAGAACCAAGTATCGTGACTTTTGTAGGGATAGGAAGCATTATCCGCCCAGAATTTCATTAATAATGGACTGTTTGCTTCTACTCGCCCAGTACCATAGTCAATCTGGCCTTTAATGCGACCTACAATATCTTGATTAGCAACTTTTAACCATTTATCTTCGGAGATAATTTTGCTCATCTCTTCTTTATTTTCTGGCTTGTCGCACCACTGCTGAGCCTCTAAAACTGCCATTGTAATTGCCTTAGCAGCTTTCGGATTTTTGTCTACCCAATCAGCTCTTAAAGTCAGCGCTTTTTCGGGATGATCTTTCCACATTTCACCTGTTGTTAAAGCAGTGTAACCTACCTTCTGATTGACTAATTGTGCGTTCCAAGGTTCGCCTACACAAAATGCTTCCATGCTGCCGACTTTCATGTTAGCAACCATTTGCGGCGGCGGTACAGGAATTACTGAAACATCGGTATCTGGATTGATGCCACCAGCGGCTAGCCAGTAGCGCATCCAGAGGTCGTGAGTACCACCGGGAAAGGTAATTGCAAACTTGGATTCTTTAGTTACAGCAGATTTCAGCGCTTTGCTATCTATTCCTACTTTTAAATCGAGGTATTTTTTGGAAAGAGAAATTGCCTGACCATTAGTATTTAACCGCGCCATAATATACATCGGTACTGGCTGATTGCCTTTGGTGATTGTCCCTAAAGACATCATGTAAGGCATGGGCGATAAAATGTGTGCTCCATCAATACCACCGCCGCTAGAACCTAGTTCTAATTTATCGCGAGTTACGGGCCAAGATGCTTGTTTATCAATTTTCACATCTTTCATGCCGTACTTTTCAAACAGACCTTTTTCTTTAGCAATAATTAGCGGTGCAGAGTCAGTTAAGGCAATGAATCCTAATATAGCTGTTGTAACTTCGGGAGCATCTGCGGGGTTGATGTTAGCTGCCGGTATTGCTGAAGGAGAGGTACTTGCAGCGGGGCTAGATGCACTTGTAGAACTATTAGAACCAGAGGTACAGCCGTGAACGAGTAGAGTAGCTGCGGCAGTTGTTCCAGCGGTGACGATGAATTTGCGGCGGGAAAGTTTGCTCATTATTTTTGTTAGTTGTTGGTTGTTAGTTGGTGGTTGTTAGTTGTTAATGGTTAACTGTTAACTGTTAACTGTTAACTGTTAGCACGGCATTGGGCTGGGCGTTAAAATGCTCGATTAATAGTTGGCGCAAAACTGGTTTTAGGTCTTCGCAAGGAATCCCTTTTTGCACGCAACTACCCAGATGGGCATCTTTGCCAACTGTGCCTCCCATATAAAGGTCAACACCTTCTAATGTTTTGCCGTTTTTGCGGACTTTTGTACCGAGTAAACCAATGTCTGCTACTTGCGGTTGACCACAGGAATTAGGGCAACCTGTCCAGTGAATTCTCACTGGTTTGGGGAATGATAATTCCGCTTCTAATTCTTTAATCATTGCTAAGGCGCGATTTTTGGTTTCAATTAATGCAAAGTTGCAAAATTGTGAGCCGGTGCAAGAAACTAATGCTCTAGTTAAAGGGTCAGGATTAACCGAGAAACGTTGGAGTAATGGTTCTTGAAGGAATGTTTCTAATCGGGAGTCGGGTACGTTGGGAACGATCGCATTTTGCTCAACGGTAAGTCTGATTTCGCCGCTACCGTAAACATCGGCCATCCTGGCTAAGTCAAACATATCTGCGGCGTACAGTCGCCCGACGGGGATGTGAAGGCCGACGTAATTTAATCCGGCCTGTTTTTGTGCGTACACGCCGATGTGATCGCGCTTATCCCAGAGGATTTCATCTTTGGCTGCGGCTGTTTGCAGGGTGCGACCTAGTTGTTTTTCGACTTCGGCGCGGAATCCATCGACTCCTAATTCGTCGATTAGCCACATCAGGCGGGACTTTTGGCGGTTGGCTCTCAGTCCGCGATCGCGATATACAATTAATATGGCTGTGCAAAGATCGACGACATCGCTGGGTTCAACCCAAGCATTGAGGGGAATGGCCGCGTCGCAGCGTTTGGCGGAGAAAAAGCCGCCGACTAAGACGTTGAAGCCGAAAGTACCATCTTTAAAAGCGGGGATGAAAGCGATATCGTTGATTTCCGCGTGTACGGAGTTGTCGCGACAACCTGCGATCGCAATGTTAAACTTTCTCGGCAAGTTAGTAAAAGCTGGATTACCTTCGCCGCCGTTGGTGATCGTGTCTTGAACTTGGCGGCACAACTCCCGCGTATCATAGAGTTCGTCGCTGTCTAATCCCGCTACTGGGGAACCGGTGATGTTGCGAACGTTATCCATCCCTGACTGGATGCTAGTCATGCCAGCTTCTTTGAGGCGGCGGAAGATGTCAGGTACATCTTCGATGCGAATCCCTCGCAGTTGGATGTTTTGCCGGGTGGTGATGTCTGCGTTGCCATCATCGCCGTACCGCTGCACGATTTCACCTAAAACTCGCATTTGATTGCTAGTGATGATGCCGTTTGGCAACCGCAATCGCATCATAAATTTGCCAGGAGTTACTGGCCGAAAGAATATGCCTAACCATTTGAGGCGGTGTTCGCGATCGGTTTCATTCATTGCTTCCCAGCCGATCTCAGCGAAGTGAGCGAGTTCGGCTTTGAGCGCTAGACCATCTTTCTCAGCTTTTAATTTTTCAAATTTGTTAACACCTGCTTGCGGTTCTGCTATCTGTGTCACTGGTGTACCCTCGTTGGTTACTTGGTGGAGGAGCTATGGGTTTCGGGGATTAAAGGCTGGTTTTTGTGCTAACCTTAGTGGTTATACTTAACTAAAACCGTATATTTAATTACTCAATTCCAATTTCTTTGAAGTTGGCAAATCCTTAGTGTGCATGGGCTTGGTAAAGATTACAGAGAAATATTTAGTCAGTAAAGAGTATTAATTACTACCTTTGTCTCTCCGTGTTAACTCTTGTTAAGGAACACTGTAGGGCGTGGATCGAGAGTTGTTCGTAGCTAATGTTACAGAATATGGAGTTTTATGAAGTTTTCGGATAAGCACGATGCAGTTTCTACATCGCGGGGCAAAGTAGAAGCAGCCGGGGCGCGATCGCAGCCTGAACCCACAATTACAGGGGTAATTGGTAATTGGTAATTGGTAATTGGTAATTGGTAATTGGTAATTGGTAATTGGTAATTGGTAATGGCTAATTGCTATTACCCATCCTCCCCATCTCCCCCTCTCTTCCTCTTTCCCTAGTCCCTAGTCCTGAGCATCGTAGTCCCTTCTTTGGTAATTGGTAATTGGAAAGATCGGTTGTTAAGTCCCCAAATTTATTAACAATAAGCTAGACTCAAAGTAGTGTTATAATAAAATCAACTATATAAACTCTAATTTAGAATGGCAAATGTTGACTGTTGAACAGATTGAGAATGCTATCCCTACAATTTTAGATTTTACAGGAGTACAATGACCACAAAATCCAAAACCTATTTTTTATCCTCTATCTTCTCGCTGTTTTTATTATTCAGCACCACAGCCTGCACATCTATTTCCCAAAAACAAATTGTCATTTGCTCAAAAGATTTTACAGAACAAGTCATCCTCGTAGAAATTTTAGCCCGCCACATCGAAGCCAAGACAGATATACAAGTAAAACGCGAACTGAATTTAGGTGGCACTCTTTGCCATCAATCCTTAATAGCTGGTAAAGTTGACTTATATGTAGAATATACTGGCACTGCTTTTGCCAACATTCTCAAACAAAAACCGATTTCCGATCCTAAAAAAGTTTACACTTATATCAAGCAAGAATATGCAAAACAGTATCAGTTAGAATGGACAGAACCTCTAGGATTTAATAATAGTTTCGCAATTATTGTCCGGGGCGATGATGCCAAAAAACTTAATCTGCAAACCCTTTCTCAACTTAGCAAAGCTGCACCCAAATTGCGAGCAGGTTTCGGCCCGGAGTTTAAAGAAAGAGAAGATGGCTTTCCCGGATTAGCTAAAACTTACGGGATAAAGTTTGCAGAAGAGCCGAAAGAAATGCTATTAGGATTACTGTACCAAGCACTTAAAGAAAAACAAGTAGATGTTATTGCTGGCAACTCGACTGACGGTTTAATAGAAAGTCTAGGTTTAGTTGTTCTTAAAGATGATAAGCAATATTTCCCCCCTTATGAAGCCGCCCCAGTTGTGCGTTCTGCAATTTTTGAAAAATACCCGGAGTTGCGTCAAGTTCTGAATGAATTAGCAGGGAAAATCTCGGAGGAAGATATGCGAAAACTCAACTATCAAGTTGACGGGAAGCAACTTGATGCTGGACAAGTTGCACAGGAGTTTTTGCAGCAGAAGTTAGGGAGTTTAAATCCTGAATCTAGCCAGAAATAAGGCGCTCAGCTAATATCTAAAAGGCAGTTAGGACATTTTAATTTTCTCAAACCTTTGATTATATTTCCTTCTTTCCCTAACCCCTAACTATACGCTAACTTTCCGCCTAAGTTTGCAAGCTTTGCACTATCTCCAACGACAAACCTGTAAGCCGAACAACTTGTTCAATTGATATATTTTCCCGCAACAAATTCCGAGCCAACTCTTCCTTCGCTAATTGCATTCCTTCTTGTCTACCTTCTTGTCTACCTTCTTGTCTACCTTCCTGCAAAATATCCTGATAAATCACTGACTCACGCATAATATCCCCTCGCAAAAGTCTTGTAATTACATCTTTCTCCAATACTAACCCAGCCAAAATCCCTGCCGATGCCATTAAATTACTCTGAATCCGCCTGTCTGGAATCTCTGCGATGGCCGATGCCACTTGAGTTAAAACGCCTACAGGGTTTTCTGTCCGACTCAAAACCGCAAAAGGCAACAGTCCGAGGGAACTCAAAAATATTTCAGACGGCTGTTCCCAGAGGCGAATCACATCAAATTCATGGCGAGTTCTGGTCAAAATAAAAGCATTTTGCCGAACTAAATCCGAACCAGTCTCCCTTAAATATATCACGACTTGGCGCATTTCCTTAGCAGGAAAGCGGCGGTAAACTCGCAAGCGATAATCCGCCATCCGAAATGGAATTCCTGCATCCGCTTCTGTCTGAAATTCGGCGTGGAGTACCAAATCTTCAGCTTGCCGCAAAATCAAAGCATCAGCCCGAATTGGTTCCAAAGAAAGTTCAGTCGGACTCAGTTCCGTTAGCCTTACCGGAGCACCTAGCAGCCAACTTGCAAAATCATCCGCAAAGTTTTCGGCGATAAACTTGCAAATATTATCGTACATCGCAATAATTTAGTACCTCTGTAGAGCTTACTCAACTTAATTTTAACCCAAAAGTTGCTCCGAGTAATCTCCACGATCGCCTTAGCCGCAGAAACAACGAATCAGGAAAATGTAATTCCCTACAATAGTTTTAGCAATTAAGAACGTCCTAATTTCCCTCACTAACTCGCCGTAAATTCAACACATCACTCATTTTTTTGATTTGCATAGAAGTCCGTTCAAGCTGTTCTTTATCTTGGATATCAACACACAAATCAATCAAAGCAGGCAACCCCGGATAAGTCTTCACACTCGCACTGCGAACGTTTACATGATTGTCCTTTAAATGAGATAAAACATCATTAAGAACGCCCACGCGATCCAGCACTTCAATTTGAATATTCACGGGGTAAGTATTCGGACGACCACCGTTCGGATTTGTCGGATTCCAACTCACAGGTACTAACCGATCCCCAGGAACATTTTCGGTATTAGAACAGCCTTGGCGATGAATTGAAATTCCGCGATTTTTAGTTACAATTCCAATAATTACCTCCCCTGGTATGGGAGTGCAACAACCTGCCAAATGATACAATAACCCCTCAACTCCTGCAATTGGTGACTTGCTCGGAGATGAACTCGGCATCGACCGTGCAGGCGCTACTATTGGCACAGTTAAAATCTCAGGAACTACCTCAACTTTTTGCTGTACTAAATCTCGCAGCCGATTTACGATGAGATTTAGCGTCACCTCGCCGTAGCCCAAACCTGCTAACAAATCTTCGACGCTGTGGTAATTGAAGCGTAGCGCTACAGAGTGCATTGGCTCAGATTTTAATAAGGATTCAAAGCCATTTTTGCCCAGTTCTTTTTCTAATAATTCTCGGCCGCGAGCTACATTTTCATCGCGGTGCGATCGCTTATACCACTGACGAATCCGGTTTTTTGCGCCGCTGGTCTTGACAAAATTTAGCCAGTCTAAACTGGGATGGCCATTTTTCTGAGTCAAGATTTCGACAATATCGCCATTCTTTAAAAGCGAGTCCAGCGTCACCATCCGCCCATTCACCCGCGCACCCGTGCAGTGATTCCCAACTTCCGTATGAATGCGGTAAGCAAAATCCACAGGCGTTGCATCTTTTGTCAGCGCTACTACATCGCCTTGGGGCGTAAATACGTAGATGTCTTCATCAAATAAATTATCTTTAACGCTCTCTAAATATTCCTCAGCATCCTTAAGGTCGCTTTGCCATTCCAGCAGTTGCCGCAACCAGGTAAACTTTTCGTCATCTCCTGTTACTTTGAGATTGCTAGAACCGCCACTTTCTTTATATTTCCAGTGGGCGGCGATCCCGTAATCTGCAATGTGGTGCATTTCCACTGTACGGATTTGGACTTCAATGGGGCGGCCGCTATTACCAATCACGCCCGTGTGCAAAGATTGGTAGCGGTTCGGCTTCGGCAAGCCGATATAATCCTTGAAGCGACCGGGAATTGGACAGAAAGCATCGTGTGCGATCGCCAAAGCCCGATAACACTCATCCTTACTTTCCACAATAATCCGCACCGCCGCAATATCATAAACCTGGTTAAAACCCTTTTGTCGGCGCTGCATCTTCTGGTAAATCCCATACAGGTGTTTCGGGCGGCCGCTGACTTCATAGCACTTAATCCCCACACTATCCAGCCGATCCCGCAGAATGTCCGTCACCTCGGCCAGTTGCGCCTCCCGGTCAGTCCGCTTCTGATCCACCAAATCCTTAATTTCGCAATAAGCTTCCGGTTCCAGGTATTTAAAGGACAAATCCTCCAATTCCCACTTAAAGCGACCAATACCCAACCGATTCGCCAAAGGCGCAAAGATTTCCCGCGTTTCCAAAGCGATACTACGGCGTTTCTCGTCTGAGAGATGTTCTAGCGTCCGCATATTATGCAGCCTGTCCGCCAACTTCACCACGATCACCCGGATATCCTTAGCCATTGCCAGAAACATCCGCCGGAAATTCTCAGCTTGGCGTTCCGTCTTACTGGAAAAATTAAACTTAGAAAGCTTCGTTACCCCCTCCACCAACTGCCGCACTTCCGCGCCGAACCGCAGTTCTAGATCCTCAAGGGTGACATCAGTATCCTCAACGATATCATGGAGGAAGCCTGCCGCAACCATGGCGCTATTGCCGCCCAAATACCGCAGCATTCCGGCTACGGCCACAGGATGGCAGATGTAGGGCTCACCAGATTTGCGATACTGACCCTCGTGGAGCTCGTTGGCAAATTTAAAAGCCCGACAAATTAAAGCATTGTCAGTCGAGCAGCTCGCAATCGCTCCCGACGACTGACCATTGGCATCCCCATTGAGACATTCTTGTAACCAATCAGGAATGTTACAGTCATTTGAGATTGATGGAATCAGAGTGTTGGCATTCATAGGAGTCAGGATTTAAAAGTTACAAATAGATAGTGCAACAGAAGTTGCTTTCCGGTTGAACAGCAGACTTTCTGTATCTAGGTATACTAAGCTAAAATTGACACCTACAGTCAATCTGAAAAAGATCCGGTATTTTCTGTCAACTATAGCTATCTAAATTGAGAAGAACCACCCTCGCAGGGAGGAAAAAATCAGATTTTAGGCAAATGCTCTAGTCAGTTGCCCTTGCCTTGTAAAATTAAGAACGTTTTGGGAGTACAAGTACAGCGATCGCTACTTAGCCTTAAAGCAAGCCAAGCTTAGCTACAAGCCCAGACAGACCATCAACCCTAAATCAGCGTTAAACTCGCCTTGAAAAATATTCTCTAAGATTTAGGCTGCTGCGACTACAATGTACAACTTGCCTTAATCTTTGGAATCTTTAAAACATCTATCTTAATTATAGATATAAATTTCTTTACATTTGTTATGCTGTCCAAAAATATCTACCAGCACTACCAGCAATTCAAGCAACTTCTCCAAGAGCTCCAAACCGTTGCCACACAGGGTAATCTAGATCGGACAGCACTCTTGGCAACTTTTGGGGAAGCGCAGCAATTTTTCGCAGGGCAAATCATGGGTTCAGACAGTGACGGGCTAGATCCGCCAGAAACACCGTTAGAGCAATCATACCTGACAGAAATACACAAGCAATTGCGTCTGTTGGGAATGGATATAAAATTTTTGCAAGCGTCGCGGGTTCTAGCCACAGCCCAAGCAAGGCAAACAGCAGCAAGCGATCGAATTAACACCCTGATCCGCTACTGCGATGCCTTGTTACAAAAAGGCACAGAATAAATAGGCTGTCTTAATTACAGCCCAAGCATAAACCAGTCATAGGAATATCGAGCCAAGGAGAAAAAAGCCGTGCAATGTCCCAAATGTAAGCATCCGCAGTTAGAAGAAGGAATGTTAAACAACCACCTAGCCGTGAAGTGGTGCCCTAACTGCTACGGCATCTGGATACCGACTAAAGAATATCAAGCTTGGCAAGAATATCAGCGTCAATGGCCGAGCAAATCCCAGCCAAAAGGGAATGTCAGCCCCGATTTTGCCCCCTCACCCTATGATTCTAAAGCTGCAATGTGTCCAGACGATGGTCAATATCTCTCACGAGCCCGAATTCCCTTCACAAAAACCCCCGTCTATGTAGAGCGTTGTAGCGTTTGCGGCGGCATTTGGTGCGACAGCGGTGAATGGGAAACCCTCGAAAGTATGGGACTCCACGCCCAAATTGAGCAGATGTTTTCTAGCACCTGGCAAGCCAAGGCCCGCCAGCAAGAGCTTGCCGAAAGAGAACGCCAAGGTATAGTTGATAAACTAGGGGAAGAATTATCTCAGTATGTCTTTGCACTAGCAGAAGTTTTAGAAGATCATCCGAATGGAGATTTTGCCGCTTCTTACATTTTGCGAAGATTTGAAAGTAAGCGCAAAGGTCTGCCAGCTAAATAGCTAATGGCTAATTGCTACAGAGGTGCCCACTGTAAGGTAGTACATTTTAATTAGGGACGAAGCATTCCGCTAATTAATCTGTACTTATAATCAATAAATCATCTGCCGGAATTCCTAACTCTTATCCTTCGCGATCGCATCGAATTCTACTCTACCTCTTAACAGCGGTTCCCGCTTTATCGGCTGTCTAATTTAGCGGGTTCCAATGCTGAGAGTGCTAACAAATTCCTCCGGCTGTGCCGACCATAAGCGATCGCGCTTTTGTTTTATTTGGTAACAGATTATACCAAACTTAAATATAAAATTTAACAGCCACAAGTGAGAATTAATGTTAAGTATAGGGTGATTTTACAAAAATAGCATTATAATTGTCGTTAGCTTTTGTGAGGCGCGATGCTACACAAACCTTCTGAATTGGGTGCTTCTACTGCTGAGACTGTAAACCCTGTGCTTGGACTCTACCAGCCGCAGGCATCGCACAATCAGAACAGTATTAGAATCTGGGTATGCTATGAAAACACATCGAATTACTAGGGTACAATGGTTAATTGCCATTGGTTTTTTATCGTTATTTACCACACCTACTACAGCCCAAAATTTACCGATCGCGCCAGCAAATGATGGTACAAATACCCAAATTAATCAAGAGGGAAATCGCCTAGATATTTCCGGGGGAAGTCTCAGCGGCGACAAGGCAAATTTATTCCATAGTTTTCAAAGATTTGGTTTAACTGAAGGGCAAATCGCCAACTTTCTGACTAACCCCAATATCCGCAACATTTTGGGCAGAGTGACTGGCGGCGACGCTTCAATTATTAACGGGTTAATTCAAGTAACTGGCGGCAATTCTAACCTTTATTTGATGAATCCGGCGGGCATTATTTTCGGGCCGAATGCGAGTTTAAACGTACCTGGCTCCTTTACTGCTACAACTGCTACAGGAATTGGCTTTGACAATAATAATTGGTTTAATGCGGCGGGTAATAATAATTGGGCAACTTTAGTCGGAACGCCTAGTATTTTTGCCTTTACAAATCCACAACCAGGCAGTATTGTCAATGCCGGAAACTTAGCAATTTCTCCAGGGCAAAGTTTAACCTTAATAGGTGGGACGGTTGTTAATACAGGCCAACTTTCTGCACCAAATGGCAGTATCACAATGGTGGCTGTTCCGGGTGAGAATTTAGTCAGAATTAGTCAGGCTGGAAACTTACTGAGTTTAGATATTCAGCCAACGGCAACCGCTGCATCGCTTCCGCAAAATTGGACAGTTCCGGTTTTATCTTTACCGCAATTATTGACTGGAAATCAACTCAGTAATGCCACAGGTTTAACTGTGAATCAATTGGGGCAAGTGGTACTGACTGGGGGCGAAGTTATTCCTACAGATGCGGGTACGGCTATTGCTTCGGGTAGTCTGGATGTCTCATCTATTCTGGGATGGGGGACAACTGGTGTCGGTGGCAATGTCAATATTTTTGGTAGTAAAGTTGGTGTAATTAGTGGCAATATTAATGCTTCGGGAAGTAATGGTGGCGGACAAGTTTTAATTGGTGGAGACTATCGCGGGTTGGGAGTTGTGCCGAATGCTGAACGGACTTTTGTTAGTAGCAATTCTGCGATTAATGCAGATGCGGTGACGAGTGGGGATGGTGGGAGAGTGATTGTTTGGGCGGATGATATCACCCGATTTTATGGGAATATTACGACCAGAGGAGGGAGCATTTTTGGTAATGGTGGGTTTGTGGAGGTTTCGGGGAAACAATATTTAGATTTTCAGGGAAATGTTAATACTTTAGCGCCGAATGGTACGACAGGGTTATTATTGCTTGACCCTACTAATATCACGATTCAGAGTGGGGCGGGTTCGTTTACATCACTGGCTCAAGTCGATCAATTTGGCGACGCTAACATAGGGGCAAATACGATTGCTGCTGGTGTAATTAATGCTGCGACAACGAATGTAACTTTGCAAGCAACGGGGAATATTACTTTTAATGCTCCGGTGTCGATCGCGAATTCAGGTGTGGGTCTGACAGCGCAAGCAAATAATAATATTAATGTATTTGCCAATATTACAACTAATGGAGGCGATGTTACACTCAGAGGTAATAATGACAATACAAATGGTGGTTGGGTCTGGATCAATAATGCCACCATTAATGCTGCTGGGGGAAATATTAGCCTAAATGGTACGGGAGGAACAGCAGCGGGTGGCAATAATTACGGTATTGTTAGTGTTACAGGCATCTTGCAAACAACAGGGACAGGGACTATTACTCTCAGCGGCAATGGAGGGAATGGCGGGGGTTCTAACTACGGGATAGTTCTTGCGAGTAACTCCCAAATCAGAACAGCACAAGGAAATATCACCCTGACTGGAAATGGCGGAAATGGAACTAATAATCTTTTCGGCCTTTACCTAGACAGCACCACAATACAATCAACAGGAACAGGTGCGATCGCCCTTACTGGCACTGGTGGCAATGGTACTGGGAATTCAAATCGGGGGATATATACTCAAAACAACACCCAAATCAGTACACAGGGAAATATCACCCTGACTGGAAATGGCGGAAGTGGAATTAATAATCTCAGCGGCATTTACTTAGACAACACCAGATTACAACCAACAGGAACAGGTACGATCGCCCTTAATGGTAATGGTGGTAATGGTACTGGAAGTGACAGTTACGGGATATTTCTTAGGAATAACTCCCAAATCACAACAGCACAAGGAAATATTACCCTGACTGGAAACGGCGGAAATGGAACTAATAATCTTTTAGGCATTTTCCTAGACAACACCAGATTACAATCAACAGGAACAGGTGCGATCGCGCTTAATGGTACAGGTGGCAATGGTACTGGGGTACTGGGAATATAAATAGCGGGATATATACTCAAAATAACACCCAAATCAGCACACAGGGAAATATTACCCTAACTGGGAACGGTGGAAATGGAATTAATAATACCGAAGGCATTTACCTAAGCAACAGCACAGTACAATCAACAGCAGGAGGTGCGATTGTTCTCAATGGTACAAGTGGTAATGGCACTGGTATTAACAACGGGATAAGTCTTGAAAATAATACTCAAATTACCACACTGGGAAATATCACCCTGACTGGAAACGGTGGAAATGGAATTAATAGTATCGTAGGCATTTACCTAGACAACAGCAGATTACAATCAACAGGAACAGGCGAGATCGCCCTTAATGGTAATGGTGGTAATGGCACCGGGATTGACAGTTATGGGATATTTCTTAGGAATAACGCGCAAATCACAACAGCACAAGGAAATATCACCCTGACTGGAAACGGCGGAAATGGAACTAATCAACTCATGGGCATTTTCCTGACCAACAGCAGCACAATACAATCAACAGGAACAGGTGCGATCGCGCTTAATGGTACAGGTGGTAATGGTACTGGGAGTGCCAATTACGGGATAAGTCTTCAAGGCAACAGCCAGATCGCCACCCAGGGAAATATTACTGTTACTGGAAATGGCGGAAATGGAATTGATCAACCCGTTGGCATTTTCCTGACCAACAGCACATTACAATCGACAGGAACAGGTGCGATCGCGCTTAATGGTACTGGTGGCAATGGTACTGGGAATATAAATAGCGGGATATATGCTCAAAATAACACTCAAATCACCACACTGGGAAATATCACCCTGACTGGAAATGGTGGAAAAGGAACTAATCAACTCTATGGCATTTACCTAGACAACAGCAGATTAGAATCAACAGGAACAGGTGCGATCGCCCTTACTGGTAATGGTGGCAATGGTACTGGGAATTTTAATTACGGGATAAGTCTTCAAAACAATTCCCAAATCACCACACAGGGAGATATCACTCTGAGTGGAAACGGCGGAAGTGGCAATGGGAATCTCAGAGGTATTCGCTTAGATAATAGCATAGTAGAGTCCACAGGGCTTGGCGCGATCGCTCTTAATGGTACTGGTAGTAATGGAACTGGAAATAACAATTATGGTATAAATCTTCAAAACAACACCCAAATTACCACACAGGGAAATATCACCCTGAGTGGAAATGGCGGAAATGGAACTAATCAACTCTATGGTATTAGCCTAGACAGCAGCACAGTACAATCGACAACAGGCGCGATCGCCCTTTCTGGTACGGGTGGTAATGGCAGTGGTAATCTCAATTATGGGATAAATCTTCAAAACAATTCCCAAATCGCAACACAGGGAAATATCACCTTGACGGGTACGAGTGCCAGCAGTATAGCAGGAATTTATGCAGATTCTACTGCGATTAACTCAACTCCTGGCACAGGCAACATCACCCTAGAAGCTGAACAAATCGACATCTCCGGCACCACCACCATCAGCGGTACAAACACCCTCCAATTCCAACCGCTAACTCCCACAGGCAACCTCACAATTAACTTTAATACCCCCACCGCCATCCAACCAGGATTTTCACAAATTAACATCGGCAAAACTGATACCAGCGGCGCAATTTCCCTCAACGGCAACATCACCTTCAACAACCCCGTAACCTTACAATCTCCGCAAGGAAACGGCAACATCAACACCACGCAAACTAATCTTACTGGTGTCGGTAACGCCACAATTACCCTCAATGCCAGTCAAGCTATTACTACAGGCAACATCACCAATTCTGGACGAGCAATTACCCTAAATGGTAATACAATTGACACCACTGCTGGCACTCTCAACACAAATTCCAGTACAGGCAATGGCGGCGCGATCGCCCTCTCAGCTTCTAACGGAATTAATGTAGCAGCAATTGATTCCAGCACCACCTCTACCGCCAACAATTCCACCGCCGGAAACATCACATTTAATTCAGGTAATAGCACCATCACCCTCACCGGAAACATCAACGCATCTGCCACCGCCGGAAGTGGTAGCAATCTCACCTTTCTTAGTCCCGTCATCCTCACACAAACCCTCACCACTTTAAACACATCAGGAAGTGCAGGCGGCGGTAATATCACCTTTAATAACACATTAGATGGCATCAGCAGTAACAACCCAGATTTAACCTTAAATACTGGCACTGCTGACATCATGTTTTTCGAGGCAATTGGTAGCACAAATCTATTAGGAAATCTCACCCTAAATACCACAGGCAACGCCATTTTCAGCAATTCCGGTAGCTTTATTAGCTTAACAGCCAACGCCAATAATACCCAACTCGCCGCCAACATGACAACAAGCGGCAGCAATGGCATGAGTTTCGGCAACCGTGTCACCCTCACAGGCGATACTACCTTAACAGGCGATAAAATTAGTTGGGCTGGCGCAGTTTCAGGAACCGGAAACTTAACACTACAACCTTATACTGCGGGTTCAGAAATTACCATTGGTAATAGCATCGGCAGTGGTTTAAACTTACCTAGCACTCAAATCGATTTAATTCAAACTGGATTAACTTCTCTCACAATTCAAAATAATAATAATGGCAATATTACCGTTAACAATCCTACCAACTTTAACACTCCCGTTACCCTAGAAGCTAACGGCGACTCGATTACAGTTGGTAGCGCGATTACCGGGACTTATAATAGTTCAATTACCCTCAACGCCAACACCACTAACCTCAACTCAAATATCACCACCAATGGTAACTCAATTACCTTTAATAGTAACGTCCTTCTGGGCAATGTTTCCGCCCTTAGCAGCGGTGGCGGCAATATTACTTTTAACGGCAACGTTGACGGCGCAAATAATTTAACAATCAATGCCGCAAATGGCATAACAGCCTTTAACTTCCCCGTAGGTAATTCTACACCAATTGGCAACGGTACGGGAGCAGCACTTACGCTGACTTCAACGGGAACAACCACATTTCAAGGTATCCTGAATACCAATTCCGGCATCACAGCAACCGGCCCAGTTATTTTCACAAATAATGTGACATTAGGCTTGGGTGATACTGCGACCAATCTCGCGGCTGATTTGCAATTACCAGGAATCACTTTCAGCGCTGCAAATGGCGCAACTTTTGGTAATATTACCCTGACTGGTTCACCTATAATTACATCACAAAATAATCCGTTGACATTCAACGGTACTATCAATGGAAATCAGCAATTCACTGTTAACGCAGCAGCGGGTGATATCACCTTTAATGGTGCTGTTGGTAATTCCAATCCTTTAACTGGTTTACAAGTAAGCGGACAAAATATTACGGCTAATTCTACTATTGATAGTACGGGAGATATTAACCTGATCGGTACTGGAAATGTCAGCTTAAACGGTGCTGTAGGTAATTCTCAACCTTCCAGCGGTTTACAAGTAAGCGGACAAAATATTACAGCTAATTCTACTATTGATAGTACAGGAAATATTAACCTGATCGGCAGTGGAAATGTCCGCTTAAACGGCGCTATCGGTAATTCTCAACCTTCTAGTAGCTTACAAGTAAGCGGACAGAATATTACAGCTAATTCTACTATTGATAGTACGGGAAATATTAACATAACTGGCACAGGAGATATCAGCTTAAATGGTGCTATCGGTAATTCTCAACCTTCTAGCGGTTTACAAGTAAGCGGACAGAATATTACGGCTAATTCTACTATTGATAGTGCGGGAAATATTAACATAACTGGCACAGGAGATATCAGCTTAAATGGTGCTATCGGTAATTCTCAACCTTCCAGTAGCTTACAAATAAGTGGACAAAATATTACGGCTAATTCTACTATTGATAGTACAGGAAATATTAACCTGATCGGCAGTGGAAATGTCAGTTTAAATGGTGCTATTGGTAATTCTCAACCTTCCAGTAGCTTACAAATAAGTGGACAAAATATTACAGCTAATTCTACCATTAACACTACGGGAGATATTAACCTTACTGCCCCAGAAAATGTCACTCTCCAAGGAAATGTCACCACTACCAATATAGGCAACTTAACTATTGCCAATGCCACAAATTTAACTATAGCTGGCAACATTAACAGCGCCGGGAGTATTAATTTTACTCCCGTAGGAAATGTCAACCTCCAAGGAACTGTCACCACAACCAATAGCGGCAATTTAACTATTGCTAACTCTGGTAACTTAACTATAGCCAGAAATATAAATTTAGATGGCGCATTTCAGCAAACAGGTATAGGTGCTGTCTCACTAAGCGGCAATATTTATACTAACAATCAAAATATCACATTTAGCGCCCCCGTCACCTTAAATGCACCCGTCACTTTCTCCCTCGGAAATGCGACAATTGCTTTTAATTCTAGCTTAGCCGCAGGCAATAATCCCCTCACTTTAACAGCAGGAGAGATTAATTTTGGCGGGCAAGTTTCGGGAACTAATACTATCCTTTTGCAACCAAATTCACCAGACCAAAATATTGTCATCGGTGGCACGGATAACAATACTAGCGCTTTAGACTTGACGCAATCTGAAGTTAATGCTTTACAAAATGGCTTTACCTCGATTACCATAGGACGCGCTTTAGGCAGTGGTAATATTACCATTCCGAATAGTATTAGTTTCTCAGATCCCGTTAATATTCAAACCGGAACAGGTACAATTTTTCTCAGTAATACTCTGACTGGAGTTGATAACGCTTCAGTTAATCTCAAGGCTTCAGCGATTAACTTGAATGCAGGTGTTACTACTGCTAATAGTAATATTGCTTTGACGGGAAATGTGAATTTAGATAATGATGTTGCTCTAAGTAGTACTGGTGGAGATATTAGTGTAACAGGTGCGATCGCAGGTACTCAATCCTTGAATGTAGATGCAGGTCAAGGTAATGTGCAATTACAAGGAGATATCGGTCAAACTTCGCCATTGTCGCGCTTGAATGTCACCGCTACAACGGCGAATTTAGGCGGAAATGTGACAACCACAAATGGTGATATTGCCTTTAACGGTGCTGTGGTATTAACCCGCAATGTCAGCTTAAGTACAGGTGGGGGAAATATTGCATTTAGCAGTACCCTTGACAGTGCAAGCAATAATAGTTTTAATTTAGCTACCAGTAGCAATAATATTACTTTTACTGGGGCAGTTGGCGCAACTACACCACTGGGAAATCTGGTGATTAATAGTGCTGGCAATATTACAGCAGCATCCACAATTAATGCTCTTGGCTTACAAGCAACTAGCGCCAATACTGTTAATTTAATTGGGAATGTCATTGCTGGGAATGTGAATGTTAGCGCCGCTAATAACTTGACTGTTGGAAACATCACTGCCAAGGGTGGAGAAATTAGCCTGAATAGTAACAGTGGTGACATAACGGCAGGTAATTTAGATGCGTCGTTAAGTTCAGGAAATGGTGGGGTGATTTCTCTTACTATTCCAGCGGGTGCAGTTAGTACAGGGAATTTGAATACTTCGGGGCAAAGCGGCGGTAATATAACTGTTAAAGCTCAAGTTTCTATTACTACGGCACAAATTAATTCTAGTGGTAGTGTGGGAAATGGTGGTAATGTTTTCCTCGATCCTATTGGGGATGTGCAAGTAGAATTTATCAACGCGCAAGGTGGTACGAGCGGTAGCGGTGGTAATGTATTTATTGAATCAACGGGGGGATTTTTTAGGGCGACGAATTTATTTACAACGCCGCTTTCGCCAACGGGAAGCGCTAGTATTTCTACTGCTGGCGGTGTTGGAGGTGGTAGTATTACTATTCGCCATGCTGGGGGAGATGGTGGGCCACCTATTGTGTTATTTACGATTGGAACTGCTACACAAAATGGTACTGTTGGTGCTATTACTTCGGGACAATTTACGATGAACTCGGAGTCGTTTCCTGGTTCTTTTACTCGGGGGAATATTGCTTTAGAAACTGATGATGCGGTGCCGCCTGTGCCTTTAGCTATACCTTCACCTGCACCCTCACCTATAACTGCACCTATACCTGCACCTATACCTGCACCTGCGCCTTCACCTGCACCTTCCCCTGTATCCGCATCCAGACCTTTACTTGCACCGCTATCTGAACCCTTACCTGTACCCGCACCCGCGCCTACGCCTGAGCCAATACAATCGTTATCGGTACCCGTGCCTGCACCCGCGCCTGTAGCGCTACCTGAGCCAGAACCGGAAGCTGAGTTAGTACCATTGCTATCAGTAGCAGTGCCAACACTTGCACGTGCGATCGCACCAGAATTGCTCCCGCCTATTGTTGGGCGGATACCAACACCTGCACCAGAATCGTTACCGCCTATTGTTGGGCGGATACCAACACCTGCACCAGAATCGCTGCCGTCTATTGTTGGGCGGATACCAACACCTGCAACTACACCTGCGATCGCGTTTCCACCCCCGCTAGAAATTTCACCCACAAATACAGGAGCACTGAAACCAGCATCGGTAACAGCGACATCCTTTACAGAGGCGACGGAAGTTTCGATTCCGCCTTCAAATCCAGACTCTCCCTTGATTTTAAATGATTTTCAACTAGGAATAACTTCGCCGCCGCTAGAAACTCCCGGTTTTACCTCAGATCCCATTTTAAAGATTGACGAAAGCATTACTCGCTACTGGCCAAGCAGTTATTCCTTATCAGCAAACAATGGCAGAGCCAGCGGAATTAATAGTAATTCTACCAATGATAGTAGTAATCAACAATTAAATTCTCAGCTAGAACTAGCATCAGATAATTCAAAAATATCTAGTCGCACTAACAGTCTCGCTGATGGTATTACGAGCAATCAAAAGTTAAACTCCCATTTAGAAAAATCCTCTACTAATTTAGCAGCTACTAACGGCAGCCAATACAATTTGGTTTTAGGCTATGAGAGCTTAAGTGATGAATTGTTTGCGAGCAGCGATATCGCCGAGACAGTATGGCGAATTGAACAAGCAAGAAATCAAGAATTTGAGAATCATTTAGGAGTTAAGGAAAATTACCCCAACTTGAATACAATGCACGTAGAGGGTATCCAAGAGAGATTGAAATCTGCTGAGAAGGAAACGAAAAAACGCTCTGTAGTCATCTACATTTTAGCTAGGATAAATCAACTAGAGTTAATTTTAGTGCCTGCTTTAGGGAAACCGATTCGCTATAGCATTCCTGAAGCTAATAAGGAAGCGATTATCCCGAGGGTTAATGAGTTTCGCAGGGAAATTACGAGTTCGATAAAACGCAACACTACCAGTTACAAAGCTTCGGCTAATAAACTTTATCAGTGGATGATTAAACCTTTAGAAAAAGATTTGAAGGAGTTAGGAGTTGAGACGCTGTTGCTATCAGTTGACCCTGGCTTAAGGAGTATGCCATTTGCGGCTCTTTTCGACGGCAAGCAGTTTCTAATTGAGAAATATAGCTTGAGTTTAATTCCCAGTTTCAGTTTAATGGATACTCGCTATGGTTCTCTGAAAGATGCTTCTGTGTTGGCGATGGGGGCTTCGGAATTTGCTGATAAAGCTGCGTTGCCGGCGGTGCCGGTGGAGTTGCAAACGATTGTTTCTGAATGGCAAGGTCAATCCTTTTTAAATGCAGATTTTACGCTGGATAATTTGCGATCGCAGCGGTTAGCCCATCCATTTCGCGTAATTCACTTAGCAACTCACTCGGAGTTTATGCCGGGCCTTGTCAGTAATTCTTACATTCAGTTTTGGAATGAAAAAGTGAGTTTAAATCGTATGGAAACTTTGGGATGGGATAATCCGGCGGTAGATTTATTGGTGTTGAGTTCTTGTCGCACGGCTTTGGGCGATCGCGAAGCAGAATTAGGCTTTGCTGGATTAACTGTACAGTCGGGGGCGCGATCGGCTTTAGCGAGTTTGTGGAATGTAGACGATCGAGGAACTTTAGGGTTAATGACACAGTTTTACAAACACTTGCGGAGTGCAAGTATTAAGGCAGAAGCATTGCGTGAGGCTCAGATGGCAATGCTTTCTGGTGCCGTGCGAATTCAGAATGGAAAGTTGCTAGCAGGTGGTGGCGAGTTCACTTTGCCTGCTAGTTTAAATCAAGGTGGAAATAATATTTTTTCTCATCCTTATTATTGGAGTGGTTTTACATTGGTGGGTAATCCTTGGTAAGGTTAGAGCATAATTTTATCATGACTTACGCAAAGCCTATGTGTCATCGTAAGTGAAGTGAAGCATCAGGCGAGATCGTAAGCTACACTCAGGATGACAGAATTACGTTGAAAGGCGTAAGTCCTATATATTGCTAAGTGGGAAAAATTTCTCCCAGTTTCCCCGTCTCCTGCTCCCCTTCTCCCCCTCTTCTCTCCTATGACTAATTCCCTGTTTTGTGTCGAAAATCTGCGGGTAGCTTACCCAGAAAGAAATCAACAATCTAGCTGGGCAATTAATGACGTATCTATTACCTTAGAACCTGGGGAAAAATTGGGATTAGTTGGGGAGTCCGGGTGCGGTAAATCAACTTTAGGACGTGCGACAATGCGGCTTTTGCCCAAGTCTACGCAAATTCAGGGTCGAGTTACCTTTTCTGGGGAATCTGTGTTTGAAATGAACCCGGAACAGCTTAGACGGTTTCGTGGAGAAGCAGTGGCGTTAGTGTTTCAAGATCCGATGACTCGCCTCGATCCTTTAATGACAATTGGGGAACATTGTATTGAAACTCTCAAAGCTCACGAACCGAAATTATCGCGATCGCAAGCCAAAGATCGAGCTATAGAAACTCTGGATGCTGTTAAAATTCCAGCTTCTCGCTGGTCGCAATATCCCCATGAATTTAGCGGCGGAATGCGACAACGGGTAGCGATCGCTTTAGCTGTGCTCCTCAATCCTAAACTAATAGTAGCGGATGAACCGACTACCAGTTTGGACGTAACAGTAGCCGCTCAAATTTTAAAAGAATTAACGCGGCTTTGCGAAGAGCGGGGGACATCGATCTTGTTAATTTCCCACGATTTAGCGATGGTTGGGGAGTATTGCGATCGCATTGCTGTGATGTACAACGGCAAAATAGTAGAAACTGGCCCCGTTGAGTCTGTGTTCCAAAATCCACAACACGAATATACGCGATCGCTCCTGAAAGCAGCTTTGCACATTCAAAAGGATCGAGAGAGCGAGGGAGATGGGGAGCAAGGGAGCAGGGGAGCGGGGGAGCCGGGGAGCCGGGGAGATGGGGAGATGGGGAGTAATTTATCTTCTTCCTTGACTGCTAGCCAATTACCAATTACCAATTACCAATTACCAATTCCCAATTCCCAATTCCCAATTTTGCGGGTACAAGATTTGCAGCAACATTATACTTTAGAACGCAATTTTTTAGACCAGATATTTTCTCGAACAGGACAGGTAATTAAAGCAGTAGATGGGATTAATTTAGAACTATATCCAGGGGAAATTTTAGGATTGGTTGGAGAATCTGGTTGCGGCAAAAGTACCCTTTCTCGCACAATTTTACAGCTAATTCGCCCCACCGGAGGCAAAGTTGAATTTCTAGGAACAGATTTAACTGCTCTCTCTCGCGATGCTGTGCGATCGCACCGCCGCGATATTCAAATGGTATTCCAAGATCCCCATGCTTGCCTTAACCCGATGATGACTGTGGGACAAAGTATTGCCGATCCTTTGTTCATCCACAAATTAGCGACTCCAGACGCAGCTAAAAAACAAGTATTGGCTATGCTAGAACGGGTGGGTTTGACACCTTCAGAAGAGTATTATCAACGCTATGCAGGCGAGTTATCGGGGGGACAACAGCAGCGAGTGGCGATCGCACGCGCTCTTATTACCCGCCCTAAATTGTTAATTTGCGACGAACCGGTGAGTATGTTGGATGCTAGCGTGCAGACGCAGGTATTAGAGCTGATGTTGGAGTTAAAAGCAGAATTTAACCTTACTTATTTGTTTATTACCCATGACCTTTGGGTGGCAAGATTTTTTTGCGATCGCATTGCCGTAATGAACTCTGGTAAAATTGTGGAAATCGGCGCGACAAAAGAGATTTTTACCAATCCTCAACACCCTTATACTCAACAACTTTTACAAGCTGCGCCTTTACTTGCTCGCACATAATACAACGAGTTGATGTCATAATTGGTAGGAACTCAGCAATGCTTTACCCCTACCAATACTGCATTCATTATTAACTCTTCAAAAACGTATCAGGATCGATCCCAGATTCTCGAAGTTTCTGAATCAAAGATTCTAATTGAGCTTCTGCTTGTTCGGCGCGTTGCCGCTCAAATTCAGCGCGCTCGTGCTCAAATTCAGCTTCAGTCAAAACCCAATTTCCTTCAGCATCATACCAGCGCAACCACAATCGCTCAACTCCCTGATACTCTCCTTGCCACAAACCCAAACCTAAATCAAGATCGGAAATCCATACCCGCGAATCTTGCAACTGTAGTTCTTGATAATGCGATCCTTCCAGCTTAAAGACTCGTACCTGATTGGTATAACGGCTAAAAACCACATAGTAAGGAATGCGTAAAATCCGCTCGTAAACCTCCCATTTTCCTGGCTTTCTCTGCTCATTTTGAACTCCCCTTGATTGCCCATTTCCTGGTACTTGAAGAGCATCTGGCGGCGTTTCGCTCTCGATTTGTCCTAAATCTTCCTTCTCTGTACCGGGGGAAAGCAGCTCAACAACAACAAAGGGATTAACGGCCTCTTGCCAGACAACGTAACTTAGGCGCATCTCCACTTCAGCGTAAAGTCTGGACACGCCGACAACACCAAACCAATCCGGCCGCTTGTACCAATTAGGATGGCGCGAGTCGTAGTAAAGGTTGATGTCGCTGCCACAAAATATCTGAGAAGGTTGATACTGAGAAGGCTGAAATGTCTGGGTCAGCAATTGAGGTTGCAAGTCATGAAATTCGTCAGGCAAACCAGGTTCCTCCGGGTCTTCACTCGGTAGATCGTACATCGTGGGTAGAGTTTCTCTGGGCGATCGCGGCGGATCTGTTTGAGGAACAGGATATTTAAAGGGAAACATAAAATTTAGGCAGAATCACTGGCTTTATGTTAACATCGGCCTCAATCTAACTACTTGCCAAATTTTTTTAGTGTCGAGCGTACTTTTAAATTAGTGCCGTTTTGTGCTAATAACTACTATCTGTCCCAACATCGGGATAGCAGTGTCACCCTGGAGGGTATTTCATGTCAGGTAGCGAATTAAAAGCAGATTTCTGGATGAGCGAGTACATCACGCCTTGGGATATTTACGTTCACGGCGTTACTAGCGTCCTTGCTTACAAAAAAACTGCTTTTCAGGAGATGTACGTCGTTGAAACCGGCACTTATGGTAAAGGGTTGGTTTTAGATGGTAAATGGCAGTCCTGTACTGGCGACGAGTTCCTGTACCACGAACCGCTAGTTCACCCGGCAATGATTTTTCACGGTTCGCCGCGCAAAGTGCTCGTGCTCGGAGGCGGGGAAGGCGCTACAATTAGGGAAGTGTTGCGCTGGAAAACTGTTGAAAAAGTTGTGATGATCGACATTGACGGCGAAGTCGTTGAAGCTTGCAAAGAATACTTGCCAGAAATGCACCAAAATGCTTTTGATGACCCTCGCTGTGAGGTAGTAATTGGTGATGCTTTAGAATTCTTAGATACGACTGGTAATGATTGGGATGTAGTGATTTCTGACTTGTCAGATCCGATTGAAGAAGGGCCTTCTTTCCAGTTGTTTACTAAGGACTATTTTGAGAAAGTCCGCCGCGTGATGTCACCATCTGGCTATTTTGTTGTGCAAGCGGGGCCTGTTTCTCCGGCAGAGTTGAAAATGCACGCTCGGATTGTCAATACGCTCAAGTCCGTTTTTCCGAATGTTCAGTCTTTGACAAGCTATATTTCTACTTACGGTGCGCCTTGGGGTTTTGCGATCGCTTCGACACAGGCGATTGATACCAGGCCAGAACCCGCAAACACTGATGAAGTGTTAGCCGCAAAAACGATTGGTGGGTTCCGTATGTTGGACGGGATTACTCTGTTAGGATTGATGCAATTGCCTGGTCATGTACGTAAGGCGATCGCATCTGAAACCGAAGTTTACACTATGGCAGAACCACCGAAGTTTTTTGGTAAGGGATCTGTCGGACAATAAAGTTGCTCGGATTTACATAGCTTAAACTTCCCTTAAAAGGCTACCGCGTACACATCTCTCTGGAGCGACCAAAATCATCACATCTCCCTCTAAACCCTCTTAAAAACGCCAATTATAATAGTTTATTGTCCCCGTTTTTTAGGGGGTTGGGAGTATCTAAAGTTTGGGAAACAACTCTACTAATGATGGCTTACAGAATAAGATCGTTATCTCTATCTGTAATCTAGGAATTTTTAATAATTTATGTACTGTTTTTAATTAGCGAGCGCCAATTACCAATTAACTTTTTCACTACTACATAAATCAATATAATCTGAGACAAAAATGGCACACCAGCAAGATTCAAATTCTACTAACGCACGGATTCGGAGACCTATCGGCATCCTAGCGGGTGCATCTTATCCTTTTCGAGCATTTGGATTCCTTTTACAGACTCCTAAACTTTGGGGTTACGTTCTAGTTCCCGTATTGGTAAATTTAATAATTGGCACTGCTCTTTATGTCGGTTTGCTGTTTCCTAGTTTGCAAGGAATAGATGCTCTGGTTGCCGATTTATCAGTCAAATTTAATGCTATGATTACGGGTCTACCTGCTTGGTTGAGCTATTTAAGCGTTTTGACTTCTGTATTAGGTTGGCTATTACGAGTCCTCCTTGTCGCGGGATTATTGCTAGTAATTGGCTTTATATTAGTGCAATTTGGGGTAATTTTAGGTGCGCCTTGGTACGGCCAATTGTCGGAGCAGTTAGAACTTTTGAGAATTGGTAATTTACCTCCCGCAGATACAAGTTTGCTCGGTATTTTTGGCGAAATCAAAAGAGCAGTCGGGTTTGAATTAAGAAAATTGCAACTTCTGATTAGCGTGGCGTTACCATTATTACTATTAAATTTTGTGCCAGGAATAGGATCTATTGCTGCAACTATCGGAGGTATTGCCTTGGGAGCAACCCTAGTTTGTTTGGATTTCCTGAGCGCACCTTTAGACAGGCGACGGCTTAATTTTCAAGATAAGTTAGCAGTAGTTCGCGCTAGTTTGCCGGGAAGTGCAACTTTTGGTTTAGTTTGCTTTGGTTTGGTAAGCATTCCGCTGTTGAATTTGCTGGCAATTCCATTATGCTTAGTAGCAGGAACGCTATTTTTCTGCGATCGCATTTGGCCGGTTCGCTTTGCTGATGCAGAGACAAGCAGCGAGTCAAAATCACCCAATTCTTTAATAGAATAGAGCGGTTGTGGGGACAGATTTCATATATTTACAGGTAAACTGAAGTAGATTATTGGGAAGGTGAGGATTAATTTTTATGGAACTAGAAGGCAATGTGAAACAGCAATTTGACCGCGCCGCTGCTGCTTATGGCACGTCGCCAATCTTTGCTAAAGGACACGATTTGGCGCTGATGGTGGAAACGGCATCGCCAACAGCAGAGATGACTTTATTAGATGTCGCTTGTGCAGCGGGTCACACAGCTTTTGCCTTTGCGCCAAAGGTTCGGGAGGCGATCGCGATCGACTTAAGTCCGGGAATGTTGGCAGAGGCGAAACAACAAGCAGCGGCGCGAAAGATTACAAATATTCAGTTTCAAGAAGCTAGCGCGGCCGAATTGCCTTTTAGCGATCGCCACTTCGATCTCGTCACCTGTCGCTACGCAGCTCATCACTTCCCCAGTTTACCACCAATTTTAGCTGAAATCATCCGCGTTCTCAAACCCGGAGGTCAATTGCTAGTAGTAGATGCGATTTCTCCCGAAGAAAAACCGCTAGCCGAGTTCATCAACCAAGTGGAATTGCTACGAGATCCTTCTCACAATCGCTATTGGATGCTGTCTGAATGGCAAGCGGCGGGAGAAAGTATTGGCATTCCTTTCACAATAATTTCTCAGTGGAATTTGCTAATTGATTTTGCCGACTGGACAGCGCGACAACAAACACCAATGGCAGCGGTTTCTGAACTAGAAACCCTTTTTGATAATGCTTCCACCGCCGCGCAATCGGCTTTTTCAATTGTTGGGCCGCCTGCGCGATCGTTTCATTTACCTTCAGTTTTATTGCAAGCAACGAAATCAATTTCTTCTCTCTGAAAGTCGATGATTATTGATGATTTTGACAATAACCTTGACTCTCAATAAAAGTTATGCTACTATTTAATATAATGTCGGTTCTGATGGGGAGCAGCCATCAGACGTAAGGGGGAAAGTCCAGTGTAAATCTGGCGCTGTCCCGCAACTGTAATGAGAGTTTCTTATTCTCGGAGTCAGGATGCCCGCCGATAGTTTTTGATGTTGCCCAAATATCTGCGAGGTACAGATTATGTCTAAAAGCTTTTTGCGATTCCAAGTCGAGAATATCGTCTCAAGTCACAATAGCAAGCAGGTTGTGGCGGTATTACCTAGTTGCTGTTAGTAGCCTCATCTATCCCCATGTGCCCCTAGTTAGCTTTGCAATGCTAGCAGGTGTGAAACTGAGCCGCAGCCAAGCGGTTATTTCAGTCCTGTCGATATAGTTGGTTAACCAATTTTTACGATTCACAATTCAGTAGTATTTTCTGAGCCTAATTGCCGTGATGTGGGGGTGATCGATGACGATTGCTCTATTTAATCTGCACGCCATCTTATTTAATCAGCTAACTGTTAACAGTTAACAGTTAACAGATGGCCTCAAAGTTGTTCACAAAAGAGCTTTATTGAATGGAAACCACAATTAAAAAATCTGACTTTGTTCTGACTCCCTATATGAGGAGTAACGACTTATGGGCAACTTATCAAATCCTCAACACACTTGTGCCTTATCTTCTTTTATGGTTTTTAGCAGTCAAAGCAGCTTCTATTTCCTTTTGGCTACTACCGCCGATAGTGCTTCTAATTGTACTTTTCTCCGTGCGTTGTTTTTCTTTAATGCACGATTGCGGACACTATTCACTTTTTAGTTCAAAAAGAGTTAATCGAGTTATCGGTTTTATCCTGGGTGTCATCAATGCCATCCCTCAATACCCCTGGTCAAGAGATCATGCCTACCATCACAAAACCAATGGTGATTGGGAGCGATATCGCGGTATTGCCGACTTTCTCTCTACCGAGGAATTCTCTCAGCTCAATTCATTTGACCAAAGGCTTTATGAATTACTACGACATCCATTAATGGCTTTTCCCGGAGGTTTTTTCTATCTCGCGATCAAGCCAAGAATTGCCCTAATCGCAGGAACTTATGATTTTATTCGCGATCTATTTACTAGATTGAAAACATCTCCCGGCATGAGTTTATCAGAAATTATCTCTGCTCATAAGTCCAAACATTGGTACACGGTGGCAGAATTTTGGGATCTGCTGTTTAACAACATTTGCGTTATTGGCGGCTTAATTATCTTTAGCTATCTCTTGGGGCCGGGATTCTTCTTAACCATGTACTCAATTATCTTAACTTTTTCTGCTGCAATCTTCATCTGGGTCTTTTTTGTACAGCACAACTTTGATGGCTGCTACGCCCACAAAACAGCAGACTGGAGCTACATTCGGGGAGCAATCGAGGGCAGCACTTACCTAGAGTTACCGACAATTCTCAAGTGGTTTACCGCAGATATTGGCTACCACAACATTCATCATCTTTCTGAAAGAATCCCTAATTATAATCTCGAAGCTTGTCATAATGAAAATATTCACTTGCTATCGAAAGTAAAAAAGCTGCGGATCGGCGATATGCTGGAATGTTCCAAGTTTATCCTCTGGGATGCTGACTCTAATCGCCTGGTATCGATCGCATCATTTCGTCAAGCGGCCCAATCAATGGCTCTAGGTACATAACCAAGTTTCCTAGACAAAATGGAAAAAGTTATTGTCAAAAATGTTGAGGTTAAATCGGGATGTATTTATTGTTTGCTACACTGGGAATTCTGCTGACACTCCTAATAGTAGGAATTGCACTCTATCTACTCACCGCCCGTCGCTATCAATCGTCTGATTCTGTTGCCAATTCTTATGACGAGTGGACAGAAGACGGCATTTTAGAGTTTTATTGGGGCGAACATATTCACTTAGGTTATTATGGTTCGCCACCACAACAAAAGGATTTTTTAGCGGCTAAATCTGACTTCATCCATGAAATGGTGCGTTGGGGCGGTTTAGATCGATTATCTCCTGGCACTACCGTTTTAGATGTAGGTTGCGGAATTGGCGGTAGCAGCCGCATTCTGGCCCAGGATTACGGCTTTGCTGTCACCGGGATTACCATCAGCCCTCAACAAGTCAAACGTGCTCAGGAACTCACGCCAGCAGGTCTGAATGTCCAGTTTCAGGTAGATGATGCGATGGGATTGTCATTCCCAGATGGGAGTTTTGATGTAGTTTGGTCGATCGAAGCAGGCCCGCATATGCCCGATAAAGCTATTTTCGCCAGAGAGTTGATGCGCGTACTCAAGCCCGGTGGGATAATGGTTCTGGCTGATTGGAATCAGCGGGACGATCGCCAGCAACCGCTGAATTTTTGGGAGAAACCCGTGATGCAGCAGTTACTCGATCAATGGTCGCATCCTGCTTTTTCCAGTATTGAAGGCTTTTCTGAACTTTTAGAGGCGACGGGATTCGTTGAGGGAGAGGTGAAAACCGCAGATTGGACGGAACAAACTCTACCTTCTTGGCTAGATACGATTTGGCAGGGAATTATTCGTCCGCAAGGGTGGATGAAATATGGAGTTTCTGGCTTTATTAAGTCTGTGCGAGAAGTACCAACGATTCTGTTGATGCGGTTGTCATTTGGTGCGGGTCTTTGTCGCTTTGGGATGTTTCGCGCGATCCGGGCTAATGTAGTAACGCCATCTATAGAGGTGGAAGCAACAAAAATTCTGCGGGAGGAAGCCAATGCGAATGCAAAATGACCTTTGGCAAGGATACTTTGGCTATTGGCAGAACCGATTCATTCACCATAATATTTTGATTCTTGGATACACGGCCTGGATTGGTTATGTCAATGAAGGACGAGGGCTGGTAGTTTGCGATGTTGTCGATGTAGTTCCTCCGTTCATTGATTGGAGTATTGATATTGTTAACTTCAATCGGACATTTATTCCTCAAGGGCAGGTAGGGCGGTATCTGCAAGGTCTGGAACTGGAAGAAGAGGCTGTTAGTGGATTACTAGGGGCGATCGCGACCTATGACCCCACTCAGGCGATGGTACTTCTAGTCATTGGTAACGATGCAGTAGATATCAACCTGCTGCAAAACTTGGCAATTTCCCCTGCTGAATGTTATAAACAAGTGCAGCAACGTTGGGGGGAATTTCAGTCTGATTTAACCACCCACAGGAGATGACGATGAATAAAGCTTCTAGGGACAAGATTTATGAGACTGAGAGTTGCAGATAAATCTATAAATTCACCAAAGTTGATAGTAGTTAGTTGTAGTGCGATCGCCCTAGCATTATGTGCAAATGGACTTGGAGTATTAGCAGCAGAGATGCAATCTGGAAACAGAACATTTGCTGATTGGTGTCGCGATCGGGCTTCTTTAATTCCTGAAACTAAACATACTGTTGAAGTGCTGTTGGAGAAAGCTGAGACTACTGAGTGTGATGCGGCTAATCAGACACTTTCTAGTCTCACGGCACTATACCTCTACAACAATCAAATCAGCGATATCAAACCCTTGCAATCTTTGACTAACCTAACTTGGCTCGACCTCAACGATAATCAAATCAGCGACATTAAACCCTTACAATCTTTGACTAAACTGAATGTACTCATCCTCCATAACAATAAAATCAGCGACATCAAACCGCTAGAATCTTTAACTAACTTGACATCTCTCTCCCTCTATAGCAATCAAATCAGCGACATTAAACCGCTAGAATCTTTGACTAACCTGAATTCACTCGAACTCAATAACAATAAAATCAGCGACATTAAACCATTACAATCTTTGACTAAACTGAATGCGATCGTCCTCCATAACAATAAAATCAGCGACATCACACCGCTAGAATCTTTAACTAACTTGACATCTCTCTCCCTCTCCAGCAATAAAATCAGCGACATCACACTCTTACAATCCTTGACTAACCTGACTTTTCTCGATCTCAGCAACAATCAAATTAGCAACATTAAACCCTTAGAATTTTTGACTAAACTGAATCTACTCGACCTTAGCAACAATAAAATCAGTGAGATCGAACCATTGCAATCTTTGACTAAACTAACTGTACTTTACCTTTACAACAATCAAATCAGCGATATCAAAACATTGCAATCTTTGACTAAACTGATTATACTCTACCTCGGCGGAAATTCGATCGATCCCAAAACTTGCCCTCTTTCGCCAGAGTCTATCTGTAAGTGGGAACCACAATTAAACATAAAATGATGTTTCTTAAAGCCGATTAATATCAAATCTCGCCGATCGCAAATAGGACTTTTTTTGGTGAACTACTGTATTAACCCTAAGTGTCAAAATCGCCAAAACTCCGATGCAGTTAAATACTGCCCAGCTTGCGGTACAGCTTTGCTAATTAACGATCGCTACCGCATTCTTAAACCATTGCGATCGCTACACTTAGGACATCCTACAGAAATATTTGAGGTAGAAGATTGGGGAACTGGCGAACAAGAATGGGGAACTCACAAAGTCCTAAAAGTCCTAAAATATACAAATAATTCGGATTTAGTTCGGTTATTTAAACAAGAAGCACGGGTTTTAATCTGGCTGAGGCATACAGGAATTCCTAAAGTAGAGCCTGACGGCTATTTTAGGATTTCACTTAATAGTTACTCTCAGTATTTGCAGTGTTTAGTAATGGAAAAAATTCCTGGTGAAAACTTAGATAAATATTTAGAGGAACAACATAAAATCTCTCAATTAATAGCTATTGATTGGCTAAAACAACTAATAAATATATTAGGCTTAATTCACAGCCAAAATATTATCCATTGCGACATCAAGCCATCTAATATTATACTTAAACCTAATGGAGAATTGGCATTAGTTGACTTTGGGAGCGTCAAAACAGAAGCAGGTGAGAGTTTACCAATTGGTTCCTTGGGATATGCCCCACCCGAACAACTTGCAGGCAAAGCTATACAACAATCTGATTTTTTTGCTTTAGGGCGTACCTTTGTTTATTTACTAACAGGTAAAGCGCCTATAAATTTGATGTCAGATAACGACCTAGAGCAAATTATTTGGAGGAATAGCACTGTTAAAATTGAAAATTCCTTAGCAGACTTTATAGATGAAATGATGAATATTAAACCTGAAAAGCGACCTAAAAGTACGGGATTACTACTTAAAAAATTAAAGGTATTCGTAACGCCACCCTAAGAAACCGGGTTTTTTGACGAAAATACTTCGTTATTACCCACAGATTCTCTTAAAAACCCGGTTTCTGCCACAACCTGCGTAAGTCCTAAAGTATTAGAGTGTAGCTAGCCGCGCCGCTAGCGCCTCAATATACTGCTCGCTATTATGCTCTTTTAATACCAATTCATAACCGCATTTGGCTTGTGCCTCCGCTTCCAGGGGATTGTTTAATAGCTTGATAATTGCATTCCGCAAACCTTCAACATCCCCTGGATTAACCACTGTAGCGATACCAGGAGGTGCAAGGTAATCAGCCAAACCTTGAGTTTTCGTCACTACCACCGGTCGCTGAGTTGCCATCGCTTCTAGAAAAACTTGGATACCCGCAGCATACTTATTATCTGTCAGAGTAACTGCAACTATATCCGCATCGCGGTAGAGTTGCACCAACTCAGGCCAAGGGTAGAATTTGCGCGACATATTCTCCGGCATAATTTCAGGAAAAGCCTGCTTTAATGCGATCGCATCCTTAGAGAAACCGCTGATTTTCACATCCACATCTAAATCAGCAGTAGCTTCAGCAAGCAGCCTGTAATCCCGCTTTTCTAACCCGACGCTGGCGATCGTTCTACGCCCCTTCTCAGACCTTGGGGGGCCCGGCGTGAAAAAGTTTGTATCTGTCTGATCTAGAAGCAGCCAGTACCGGGATTGAGGCAAATTCAAGTAGCTACGAAGGAAATCAGCTTGAGGACTAGCACAAGCGATAAACAGGTCAATCCGGTTTGCCAAGCCGAACAATTTCAGAGCCAAGCGGCCGCGCGGCCGATCTATATTGTGAAAAAATACAGCTATTTTGGGTCGGTTACGCTTAGCCCCGCAGAGTGTTGCAATAGGGATACCCACATCCTCACCCGTACACAAAATCGTATCATTGCGATCGAGTTCCTCAGAGAGCTTGCGAGCTAAGGCCCAATGTTCCGGCCGACTAGAAACTTTAGAGCGTATCTGGTCAAGAAATAATTGGGAATAACCTTCTGGTTGATGGATAGTTGCCCCTAACCGCTGGCTGAGTCCCCACATCACATGACGCGGACAAATGCCAACTTCAGCATCTTTAGCGATACTCTCAAGGTCAATCGGGCGACTTAATGCTAAGTGATACTTCAAAGCGTCCTCCTTTTGATTTATGTGTAATAAAATCCTATATGTAACCCCTTTTATACTCTTCCTCTTCTCTCTGCGCTCTCTGTGCCTGTGCTAATTTTAGATAAATTAGGTAATTCTTAAATCTCCTCGGTCGATTCAACAGGCGGCTTTCGCAGGACGACAGTAGCACCATCAATAATAGCAAAATTGTATGCCAAAAACCGCAACACCCGGTCAGGTATAACAGACAAGAAAATGTTAATTTCAGGTATAACTATTTGAGCAAGCTTAAAACCACATTTTCTATAATAATTGAAGGAGCTGTGGCGATAAATGATGTCGTTCAGGTCTTGAGAAACGCAAGACCAATTATTATTGTAGTAAGGTTGGCAGATTTCAAGTGTCCCGCCAGGTTTGAGAATCCGCCAAATTTCTTCGATCGCCTGTATACTATTACTCAGGTCTTCTAAAATATTATAGGCTCTGATGTGTTCTACTGACTCGTCAGCAAAAGGCCAAGGGCTGGTATTCAAATCATGGACGAAATCAAGATTAGGTAGGGCTCGATGGTCAACCTTAATGAATCCATCCTGTTTCAAGACTCGTGAATCGACATTAATTTTCATAAGTTTTTCCCTCTAACTGCTAGATTCTAAACTGTAGTCTTCAGAGCGAACCTGTGAGTTTATACGTAGATCCAAATCAAGACAAAAAAATTCGTGTTCTCATGCGCGACTGCGGTCAACAGGCTCAAAAATTGGCACGCTTGCCGTTTGAGGTTTCCCAAAAAGGGCCAAACGACTATGTAACAAATATAGACCAGTTCTTAGATCGACAACTCTCCGCCGAATTTCACCAGCTTTTTCCTGAAGATGGCACGATCACCGAGGAAAATCCTCTTTCCAGAGCAGCTTTTCACGCCAATTACCGCCGGATCTGGTGTATAGATCCTCTGGATGGCACAGAGGAGTTTATTCACAAAAAACTTTATTACTCAGTAATGATCGGTTTACTATCAGATAACGAACCAGTGGCCGGCTGGATTTACGCCCCCACTTTTGACTTGATGTATTGGGGTGGCAAAGATTGGGGACTGTTTCAAACAGAGGGAGAAAACAACCCGCAGCCCTTGGTAGTTGCCAAACCTCCCGCGCCTACCCGCGAGAATTGTAAAATTATTTTGGGGGACAGAGACCAAAAAAATTTTGGTAGTGCGATCGCCCAACTCATTCCCGGAGTTCAATTCTACTCCCTCGGTAGCTTCGGTCTCAAAGTGATGGAAGTCATACAAGGTAGAGCGGGTTTATATCTCTACTTCAACGGTAGAGTCAAACTCTGGGATACCGTCGGCCCCTTAGCCTTAGCAAAAGCCGCAGGATTAGTCTGTTGCGACTTAGATGGGGAACCCCTTTCATGGACAGCCGACGCTGTAGACCCCTTAACACTGGCTCACAAACAAGCGATCGCCGTTGGTTGGCCAGACTACATAGAAACTCTGGGCGATCGCATTCGCCAAGCAGTGCGGACAAAATCGCGATCGTCGTAAAGCCCTCCTCTGGGCGGTAAATTACCTCCCAGAGGGCGGCTTTACAAAGAATCTTAAGATTTTCATACGATCCAAGCCCCACCGCCCTTATCATCAATAATTAAGGAGCAAAAAGTTCTTTTTGCCGAGCAACCTTAGTTCCCCAACTGCCGGCTGTGGCATATTAAAATTTCCCCATTACCGCGAGTTTTCATGGAGACAGAAGCTTTTAGTGAGCTTTTCCCCCTCTTAAAGGGAGCCAACCCACAGACATTGGAAAGTCTGCTGTCCGTTGCCGTTAAGCACGAATATCCACCAGGCAGAGCTGTCTTGATGGAAGACGCTTGGGGCAACGCCATCTATTTTGTGGTGTCAGGCTGGGTCAAAGTCCGCCGTCTCTCTGGAGATAATGTCGTGACTTTGGCGATTTTGGGGCGCGGCAACTTCTTTGGCGAAATGGCCATTTTGGACGAGTCCCCCCGCTCCAATGACGTGATTGCCCTTTCAGCAGTGCGGTTGATTAGCGTTACTGCTCAGCGATTTATTCAAATCCTATTTAAAGACCAGCAGTTGCACCACCGAATGTTGCAATTGATGGTAAGACGGCTGCGCCAAACCAACCTGCGCTATCAAATCCGTAACCGACCTCCAGCCGTTAAACTAGCCAATACTTTAGTCGAACTAGCAGAAAACTATGGTCAAAAAACCGAATATGGTACTGACATCTTTAACATCCCTTACAAAGACTTAGCGGACGTGACAGATATCGGTCTAGAGGAAACTAGCAAAATTATGGAAAAACTGGATAGCAAAGGTTGGATCAAAATCGATCCTGACCGTCAAGCCATCCATTTGACCAACCTCAAGCACTTGAAGAATTTAGCAAATCAATGACTGATGCCACCATCTCTCGCCCGTTACCAGCCAGCGGAACTGCTAACTCAGAGCAGATAGCGCCGGGGATTCAATACTGGGTAGCCATGCCCCAGCCAGAAAATCACCTGTTTGAAGTGACTTTGCGCGTGCAAGCTTGGCACGAATCTGTTCTGGATTTAAAAATCCCGGTTTGGACTCCGGGATCTTACTTAGTTCGAGAGTACGCTAGGCACCTCCAGAACTTCCGCGCCTACGCTGGAGAAAATCGGTCTTTGCCTTGGCACAAAATTAGCAAAAATCACTGGCAAATTGAGACGGAAAATATCTCCGAAGTAACGGTGCAGTATTGCATTTTTGCTAATGAATTGACAGTGCGGACTAATCATTTAGACTCCTCTCATGGCTATTTCAATGGGGCGGCCCTCTTTTTTTATCTCCCTGGATTTGAGCGTAATTCTTACACGGTGACAATTGTCCCACCGAAACCTTCTTGGCAAGTGACTACTACTTTGCCTGCTATCTCACAGGAATCTCATACTTTCCTGGCTGTGGATTTTGACACTTTGGTAGATAGCCCCTTTGAGATTGGCTCTCACCAACTTTATGATTTTGAAGTCAGAGGAAAATCTCATTCCTTGGCGATTTGGGGCAAAGGCAATCCCGAACCAAAACGCATGATTCGGGATATGCAGAAAATTATTGAGGTCGAAGCTGAATTATTCGGAGATTTGCCTTACGATCGCTATTTATTTCTGCTGCATTTATCAGGTTCAGGTTTTGGCGGTTTAGAACACAAGTTTAGCTGTTCGCTGAACTATCCTCGCTTTGGTTTTCGCCGTCAGGAAAAGTACGATCGCTTCATGCAGCTAGTCGCCCATGAATTTTTCCACCTGTGGAATGTTAAGCGTATCCGCCCTAAAGCTTTAGAAGTTTTTGACTATGATGGAGAGAATTATACTCCTTCTCTCTGGTTTTCGGAAGGCACGACGAGCTATTACGATCTAGTGATTCCGTTCCGAGCCGGAATTTATGATATTAAGGGGTTTTTCCAAAGTTTGGGTAAGGAAATTACTCGCTTTCAAACAACTCCTGGCCGTCAGGTACAACCTCTAAACGAGTCGAGTTGGGATGCTTGGATTAAGCTTTACAGGCGAGATGCTAATAGTGATAATAGCCAGATTTCTTATTATTTGAAAGGGGAAATGGTGTCATTGCTGTTAGATTTGCTGATTCGGGCGCGTCACGGAAATACGCGATCGCTCGATGATGTAATGCGAATTATGTGGGAAAATTTTGGCAAAGGGACTGCTAATTCCCCAAATCAGCAACAGCCACTTTTTAACGAGATCCGAACAGAAGTTGGCTTTACCCCCGAACAGTTACAAAGTGTAATTGACTCAGTAGCCGGGATAGATTTAAGCGACTTTTTTCAGCGGTATCTAGACAGCACCGAAGAGTTGCCATTTAACGAATACCTAGAACCCTTTGGACTTCAGTTAGTCGGCGACGATTCTGCTGGTTCCCCCCATATCGGTTTGACCGCAGGGATAGAGAATGGA
>NZ_JAQMUA010000325.1:0-4077 GCF_028330895.1 Kamptonema animale CS-326
AGATGAGGGAGATGGGGAGGGTGGGGAAGATAGGGGAGAGGGGGAGGATGGGGAGGATGGGGAAGAAGGGAAGAGAGTCAATAGTTTGGGCCATGAGGGAGTGTCCTAATCGTTGTGGCGGTTGCTATAAAACCAGAAACCCGGTTTCTTGCATTTTTCCGAGAAACCGGGTTTTTTTGCCTCTTGTACTAATTGCTAATCTAGGGTTCGCGCATAGTTGTAACTCCCCTCTCTGGGCGGTATTTGACCGCAAGTAAGGGCGGCGTTACGTCAGAAGTACCTAGATTCTAACCAAACTAAACAGCAGCAGGAACATTTACAGGCCGTACTTGACCCAGTAAGTTGTGCAGTTCATCACCCTCAATTACCTCAGTTTCCAAAAGTTTAGTCGCAATAGTTTCTAGCAAATCGCGATTGTTCTTCAAAATATCTAAAGCTTGGGTGTGAGCAGTTTCGACAATTTCCTTCACTTCTTTATCAATTGCATCTGCTGTTTGTTCGCTCACCTGACGGCGGGGACTACCCATGCCATCATTGAGGAATTGACCTTGCTGGCCCTTCTCATAAGCTAAAGGCCCTAAAACCTTGCTCATGCCGTAAGTTGTCACCATCCGTTCCGCCAAATCAGTAGCGCGTTGTAAATCATTGGAAGCACCCGTAGTGATACTACCAAAAATAATTTCTTCGGCTGAACGTCCGCCCAAAAGTGTCGCAATTTGACCGCGAAGTTCTACTTCATCCATCAAAAATCGGTCTTCAGTTGGCAGTTGCAAAGTATAACCTAAAGCTGCCATCCCACGAGGAATGATGGAAATTTTTTCAACTTTGCCGCCACTAGCAGTTAAAAACCCAACTAAAGCGTGGCCAACTTCGTGATAAGCGACAATCTTTTTCTCTTTTTCATTCATGACGCGGCTTTTCTTTTCTAAACCTGCAACCACTCGTTCGATCGCTTCGGCAAAGTCAGCTTGAGCGACAGTTTCACGACGGTTACGAGCGGCTAATAAAGCAGCTTCATTAACCAAATTTGCCAAATCTGCACCCGCAAAACCGGGAGTTCTAGCGGCGATTGCTTTTAAGTTAATATCCGGGCCCAGTTTAACTTTCTGAGAGTGAATGTTAAGAATAGCTTCGCGACCAGATAAATCGGGACGGTCAACTAAAACCTGTCTGTCAAAACGCCCTGGACGTAACAAAGCTGGATCTAAACTTTCAGGGCGATTAGTTGCTGCTAGGACAATTACGGTAGTATTGCCTGCTGCAAAACCGTCCATTTCAGTTAATAATTGATTGAGAGTTTGTTCGCGTTCGTCATTACCACCGTAGAAAGCGCCGCTACTACGAGACTTACCGATCGCATCCAATTCGTCAATGAAAATAATGCAAGGAGCCTGTTTTTTGGCTTGTTCAAATAAGTCCCGGACTCTTGCCGAACCTACACCAACAAATAGTTCCACAAATTCGGAACCAGAGATGCTGAAAAATGGAACGCCAGCTTCTCCTGCTACAGCTTTTGCTAATAGGGTTTTACCAGTACCAGGAGGCCCAACTAACAGCACGCCTTTGGGAATGCGAGCTCCAATTGCCGTAAATCTGTCTGGAGTTTTGAGAAAATCGACAATCTCAACTAATTCTGTCTTAGCCTCTTCCACACCTGCAACATCAGCAAAACTTGTTTTAGCAGATTCGCCTTCTACATAAACTTTAGCCTTACTTTTACCAATGGAAAGAGCGCCTTGGGGGCCACCGCCACCACGACTGATAAAAAATTGCCAGATAGCAACAAAAATTAATGGCGGAACCACCCAACCTAATAAACTGGTAAACCAGCCATTTTTAGGTGGAGGAGTTGCTGCAAATTCAACGCCTTTTTCTTCCAAAAGTTTTGGTAATTCTAAATCAAAAATCGGTGTAGTGGTGAGTACCTGACCTGGTTGATCCGCTTCACCTTTAAGCTGATAGCGGATTTCATTTTGACCCACAGAAGCCCGTTGTACCTCTTGTTCTTGCACCTGATGGACGAACAAGCTATAAGGTACTTGCGGAATTTGGGGGCCAAGTAAACTCGGCAAAAATATGTTACCCAGTAGAAACAAACCTGATAGCAATAACAAAATATTGCCAATCTGACGAGAACGAGGGGGTTGAGGCTGGTCTTTAATCGCCATTGGAAATATTCATCCTTTGATTTTAACCTGTCTTATTCATTAGTCTGCCATCAATAATGCACGAATAACTTAGCGGATTTCCTCACTTCATTTGGTCGGTTAACCAGCATGGGTAATGCTGTATACCTAATTCTGACCGTAGCTAATCCCAATATCAGCACTGGGACAGAGACGATCTGATAAGCTAAGTTGATACTTTGATTAAAGTATTTACTTTTTACATAACTAAGATGCTTGGATTTTATTTTTTCTTGATCTACTGCATCGGACTGTGTTTGATAACTCAACCCAGCCGTCCTAAAGAGGAAGGGGAATGGTGGGTCGAGGTTGTCACTGAATCGCCACGCTGTACCTACTATTTTGGGCCATTTGACAGCGACAAAGAAGCCTCAAGTAATACTAATGGCTATATTGAAGATTTGGAAAGTGAGGGAGCCCAAAGAGTTAGCATTGAAATTAAGCGCTGTCAGCCTACTGAGCTAACAATTTGCGAGAGTTAACCTGGGAAAGGTTTCGTAGTTTGACTTGCTAGCACCGAGGCGACGATCGCGCAGGGTTAATATTAATTCCGGTGGATCAACCATAATAATTATGGTTGATCCACCGGAATTAGTATAATATCCTTGCCAGTGATGGAGAAAGAAAGTTACTTGGGTTTTGCTGTTTGAATTAAAAATTATTTAACTTAAAACTCCCAGCTCCAAACTCCAAACTTCACATTTGCATTTGCTTTAAATTGCTACGGGGATTAAAACTACGATTTGCCTTAATTTTCTCATAGCATTCTCGCTCCACAGCGCTAATATCTTTCGGTGCGACGATCGCAATTTTCACTAATTGGTCAGTGCGATCGCCTCCCTTGGGTTTGGGCCACCCTTTACCGCGCAACCTCAAAGATTGACCGGAACGAATGCCTGCTGGAACATTCACCGCCACCATCCCATCAGGCGTAGGTACCTCAATGGAGGCTCCCAACACCGCTTCATCAGGCGTTACGGGTACTTCACAAACCAAATTCTCCCCTTCAAACTGGAAGAAGGGATGAGGTAGAATTTCTACTTTCAGGTATAAATCTCCCCTTTGCTGGGTTTGGGGGTCTACTTGACCTTTCCCTCTAATCCGAATTCGGCTACCCGCTTTCACTCCGGCAGGAATGGAGACATCGCCAGTACCAACGCGCTTGGAAACGCCCCGAAAAGCTTCACCCAGACTGAGGGAAATAGTTGCTTCGGTGTCGAGGGAAGTTGCAGCCGTGCGATTATCAAACCCTGTAAAATCCTCGTATCCGCCAAAACCTGTCGGCGCGCCTGGATTGGGACGGTATGTATAGTTCCAGTTACCATTACGACGGCTACCAGCAGTGGGCCCACCAACGCGACCCAGCAAAGTATTAATGAATTCGTCAAAACTGGCGTATTGGCTGAAGTCTACGCCGCCGAAGTCTACATTATTGGGACTACCTGGCCATCCACCAGCGGTTCCGGCTTGCTTCCAGTATTGACCAAATTGGTCATATTTTTTGCGTTTTTCGGGGTCTGATAAAACTTCGTAGGCTTCATTAACTTCTTTAAACCTGGCCTCTGCGTCTTTGTTGCCAGGATTCATGTCGGGATGGTACTTCCGGGCGAGTTTGCGGTAGGATTTTTTAATTTCATCAGCACTAGCGGTTTTGTTCAGTCCCAGAATTGCGTAAAAGTCTTTGAAGTCAGTTGTAGCCATTAACCGCCCTCCTTTTAAGTAGTTGTTAGCTTAAGGTTGTTAGCAAAAATAATCGGAAATTGATAGCTTTGCCTATAATTGATTATGGCGCTACAGGAAGTCACAGGTGAGATTTAGATCAAATACTAGATTATCAAAAGTTTGAGTTCAGCTAAGTTCGGTTGTTTCTCCAAGGGGCGATCGCGATCGC
>NZ_JAQMUA010000326.1:0-12331 GCF_028330895.1 Kamptonema animale CS-326
GGGGGCCGTTACGTAATCCTGGGTAAGTCCTGTATCTTCTAAATTGGTCGCCGACACTGCGGGTGGAGAGGAATCTGAATCACAAACTCTGTTCCTTTTCCAGGTGCTGAAATACATTCCAAAATTCCCCCATGTTTCTCAACTACCAAGTGGTGAGAAATAGATAACCCCAACCCAGTGCCTTTACCAATAGGTTTTGTAGTAAAGAAAGGGTCAAATAATTGGTGGCGAATCTCCTGGGAAATACCGGGGCCATTGTCAGCAATTGAAATAGCTACCCAATCAGCATCTAAAACAGAGGTAGTAATCCGAATTGTAGGATGTGGCAATAGAAAATCATCTATAGGCAATTGTCCGCTTTCCTTGCTCTTCTCTTTGCCGATGCTCCATTGCCCATGTGCTTCTTCTAAAGCATCAATGGCATTACTCAGGATATTCATAAATACCTGATTTAACTGTCCAGCATAACACTCCACGCGAGGCAGTTTTCCATAGTCTTTGAGAATTACAATCGGAGAAAATCCGCTTTGAGGTTTCAGCCGATGCTGCAAAATCAGCAGCGTACTCTCAATCCCCTCATGAATATCCACTAACTTCATATCCGCTTCATCTAAGCGAGAAAAATTCCGAAGCGATAGGACAATTTCTCGTATACGTTCCGATCCTAACTGCATTGAAGACAAAATTTTGGTAATGTCTTTCACCATAAAATTGAGATCGACATCTTCGGCTGCTGCTTGAATCTCCGGGACGGGATCTGGATAATGTTGCTGATAAAGTTGCAGCACACTTAGCATTTCTTTGATGTAATAGTTGATATGGGAAAGATTGCCATAGATAAAGTTAACAGGATTATTAATTTCATGGGCAATACCAGCGATCATTTGTCCGAGAGAGGACATTTTTTCTGTTTGAATCAGTTGAGTTTGGGTTTGCTGCAACTTACGAATAGTTTGCTCTAATTGATGGGCTTGAGTTCTAAAACGAGCTTCTTTTCGCCGTAATGCTTCTTCTACTCGCTGACGCTTAATAATATCCCGCCTTAGCAATTCATTTGAGGTTGATAATTCCGCAGTTCTTTCTTCAACTTGTTTTTTTAAGTTATCATGAGCTTGGCGCAAAGCCTCTTCTGCTCTCTGACGTACTAAAATTTCCTGCTGCAATTGGTCGTTGGCTTTCTTTAATTCAGCAGTGCGATCGTCAACTGCTTGCTGCAAAAGTTCGATCACTCCGTACATCTCAGAGGGGTTGAGAACTTGCAGTAAACTTGTCTGGGAAACTATTCCCAGAAGTTCGCCTTCACTTCCAGCTACGACTAAGCGACGCACTCGACGGCGCTGCATTTCCTGGTGAGCTATCCACAATGAGTCTGAGGGAGCCAGACAAAACAAAGGGCTACTCATGACATCAGCAGCCTGTATTTGTGATAAATTCAGTTCTAGAGCGTGAAATTGCACAATATCTCGCTCAGTGACAATACCTACAGGCATTAATAATTTGGTATTGATTATGGGGTATTCAATTTGAGGAATTGGACTTTGATAAGGGGAAATTGGGAATTCTTCTTCTGTCCACAGTTCCCCTTTTTCCCAATTAGTACCAAATTCGGATGAGGTACAATTATTAGGAGAAAAAGAAGCAAATATTGGTCTTGAATTTTCCCTCTGTGTTACTCTGGGAGCTAGAAGTTGCGTCAGCTCAAAAGGTTTTTCTTTTCGTGGTTTTCTAGAGTTTTGATACCGATTTCTCTCTTCGACAATCACAATACAACTGACTCGATGGCGTGCCATTAGTTGGGCGAGGTTGAGTACGGAGGCAGTTTTTGGCGCGTAGATAACTTCGGATGTCATTACGTCTGTCACGTAGCGCAAGCTAGTTAGCAAGTTGACGGGTTGTAGTGCTTGTCTAATGCTTTCGGGGGTGACTATGCCCATTAGTAGTCCGCGATCGTCAACAATGGGCAGATGGCGAATCCGGTGTTGGCGCAATATAGATAGGGCTGTAAAAATATCTTGGGAGTCGGATTGCTTGAGGGTAATTACGGAGCGTGTCATTACTTCGGCAATTCTGACTGAGTTCAAGCTGATCCCGTTGGCGGTGAGCCTGACTATATCTCGCTCGGTGAAAACACCTAAGAGCTGTAACCCTTCCATCACCAAGACGCAGCTAGCTCGTGCTTCGCCGATCGCGCTGGGGTCATGAATGGTATCCAATTGACAAAATTGGTACCAACTGGGCAGTTCGCAACTGCTACGTACTTGGCTCATGAGAGCTAGGACATCGATCAGGTAGGTATCGGGAGCAACTGTTAAAGGATGGCGATCGATGGCTTGCTCCAAAGCTGACGAATAAATAGGCAGGCCGTTAAGGTGCATGGTTAGTTCGCTTATTATCGGGATTGGTAAATGTTTTGTAAGATTTACAGCTATTCTTTATCCAACTTAATTGATTATTAATTTATCTTAATCAATTGTTACACTAGGATAATTGATAGATAAATTAGATTCAGCGTTGATGCGGCGTTCCCTTATCAATAAATTTTACACTTAAAACTTAAGAAAATATGAATTTTTAACAAAGGGAAGGAAAATTGAGATCTCGAAAGGAATTTAGGGGTGAGAATACCTCTGAATCCTTAATGCGTAAAGCGTTGAGTGTCTTAAAGTTCCAAATAAATCGCAGTGATAGGACTTTGGCACCCAACCAAAGAAACCGGGTTTTTTGACGAAAATACTTCGCCCTTATCCACAGATGCTCTCAAAAACCCGGTTTCTGGAGCCATGAGCGTAAGTTCTAAGTGATTAGGACAAGTTTATTGACAATTATGACGGTAGAAATACCTACGGCGATCGTCAAGCGATCGCTCCCCATCCTCATTCCACCTTGTATAGCAGAAGGCAGGAGGCAGAAGGCAAGAGGCAGGAGGAAAATGCAATAATAGAAAGGGTTTGGGCGATCTAGAATTCCCTAACCGCTGTGGTTGCGGACTTTGTTTGTGTAGATGGGATTTCAATCGCCGGATTTTCTTCTTTCCTATTCCTTTTTCTGGGCTATAGTTTAGTATTAGGAACCATGCTATTTTCAGAAATTATATTAACGCGATCGCCATCTTTAAGATTTTCAACACCTCCAACCACTACCCGATCGCCGGCCTTTAAACCGCTCTTAATTTCCACCTTAGCTTTACTTAAATTGCCTCCCATAGCACCCACAACCTCGCCAAGGACAACAGATTGAGCTTGTACTTTATTTTCGCCTACCAGCCGATAAACTATTCCCGAACCATTCGTTTGCGGTACGACTGCTTTGGCTGGGACTGTCAAGCCTTGAGCGCTTTCTGTTGCTAGGGAGGCGCGTAAAAACATTCCGGGTCGTAAGAGAGATTCTCTAATATCAGTTACTCTCGGTAAATTAATTTTAACAGTAGCTTGACGATTGCCGGGTTCAATATTGGGTGCTATTTCGCGCACGTTACCACGCAAAGAGATCCGGGAATCAGAGTCGGAAATTAGTTTTACTTCTGTGCCAATTTTTATTTGCGGCAGTTGAGTTTCTGGGACTTTAAGTTGTAATTCCAGTCTGCCATCCCTGATAATAGAATATAGTTTCTGCGAGGCGCTAGTAACATCTCCAACGCGAACAATTCTTTCGGCAATAATTCCGCTTTCAGGGGCTCGCACGAGAGTTTGTTCTAATTGTGTTTGCAACTGCTGCACTCGTGCTTCACTACTGCGGACGCTGGCTTGATTGTTGCCTACATTCGCTTGAGCGCTACCAATATTAGTTCCTGCTGTCTCAAATTTTGCTCGGGCACTGCTAACACCAGCTTCGGCATTTCTAATATCTGCTTGAGCATTAATAATCTGAGCTTCAGCGACTTTTACTTCTTCGATCGCTTGGTTGATTTCTTGAGCTGATTTTTTCAAGTCTTCCTGAGCCGTCTTTACCTCTGTCCTGCGCTTTTCTAAGTCTTGAACGCTAATTACTCCCTGGGAAGCTAAATTTTGAGAGCGTTCAACTTCTCTTTGAGCTTGCTCTAATTGGGCGCGGGCTTGGGCGGCGCTTGCTTGGGCAACGCTAACGCCTGCTTTAGCTTTATCAACGCCTGCTTGAGCTTGAATTGCCCTAGCTCTGGCTTGTACTAAGTTGGCTTTGGCTTGCTCAAAGGCTGCTACAGTTTCGTTTTGCAGCGATTGAGCTTGCTGTACTTGTGCTTGTGCTTGCTGAACTGTGGCATCGGCAGATTGAACATCGGCGATCGCTTCGGCAAGTTGCGATCGCAATACGGAATCGTCAAGTATAGCCATTACCTGACCTTTTTCAACAGTATCTCCTTCTTTGACCAAAACTTGCTTAATCTGCAAACCATTAACCTGAGCCAAAACTGGTAACAAGTCATAAGCAGCAATAGTACCCGTACCTTCGATACTGCGATCGACACTGGCAACTTCCACCGGTGCGACTTCCACATTCTGAGGCATTCCTGCTTCAAATTGGGCAGATTCAGCTTTAACTTCCGGTGTTGCAGGAGACTGTTGGTTAAAAAAGAATTGCATACCCGCGATCGCCGTCACGGCCCCAATTCCTAAACCCACTAGCAAACCTTGCCATTCCACACCACTAGCAACTCTGCGATCGTCTTCTAATTCTTCTTCGTCGGATTCTGGATCGCGATCGCTCGGAGTTTCGTTTTCAGGCTGATTAGAAAAATCATTTTTAGAGGGATCTTCAACCGCTAGATCGTCCCCCGCCTCTTCTTCCCAACTTTTCGCCTCAAAGTTGCTACCACGTCTACCCTCTGGAGGGAAAGGTGGCTGAGTGTCTTCTGTTTCTGGTAAAACTCGATCGGTCACTTTTGGTTTCTCCCGGCAGTCTTTACCTTTAGTTTTGTTATTGTAAAGAAAGATTGCAGATTTAAAATCGTAGTTTACATTTTAGCTTCACTCAACCCATCCTTGTTAAGGATGAGTAAAATTCATCCCTAAGACTTAGAGGGCGATCGGCAAAAATCAAGATTGGAGATGGCTCCAGAATGCACCTTTTTAGTAGTCTTTTTCCCCAATATCGCTCTAATTTAGGACTTAGGAAAAACTGTTTCTAACGCCGCCGTCTCAGCAGTAAGGAACAGCCCAGACGGCTACCATACTATGAGCGCGTGTAATTCCTAATAATTTTTAAAGCTGAGCTGTATAAACAGCGAGGTTATGGTAAAAAGAATAAAATCAAGTTTTCTAATATATAGCAACCGCTTTCGTAGGTTAGGACGTTCTGAATTGATGAAACCATTGATTCTCTTCCCTTCTTTCCCTAGCCCTGAGCATCCTAGCCCCTAACCGCCTTGGCGGTTGCTATAGTAAGGGGTGTCCGCGTCCCGATCGATCCTAGACTCAGCACGAGCAACTGTCAAGTATGGTTTTTAATGCAACTGAACTTCTGATCGATGCCTTCGTGCAGAAAATACGGTTTGGCTACACCCGCACTTACGGCGGCTACAAACCAGACTACGAAGACATCATCGCCTGGGCAGGCAGTATGGCGCTAGAAAATATCGCCAACAGCGATGCTCTCTACCACAACGTTGAACACACGATTTTGGTGACATTGGTAGGCCAAGAAATTTTACGAGGCAAACACATCCGCGAAGGCGGGGCTTCCTGCGAAGATTGGCTACACTTCATCATCTCCCTAGTTTGTCACGACATCGGCTACGTCAAAGGCGTTTGCCGCCAGGATCGAAATGGCTGGTATGCTACGGGTAACGGCACAGAATTGGTGCCTCTACCTCCCGGCTCTACTGATGCTAGCTTGACTCCCTATCACGTAGACCGCGCTAAACTGTTTATTGACGAGCGGTTTGGCGGCCATCGGCTGATCGATGCTGAGGTGATTAAGCGCAATATCGAACTGACTCGATTTCCCGTACCAAAAGAGTCGGATCATCAAGATACAATTAACTTTCCAGGTTTAGTTCGAGCTGCCGATCTAATTGGCCAACTCAGCGATCCTCGTTACCTCAAAAAAATTAGTTCCCTTTACTATGAATTTGAGGAAACTGGGTTTAACCAAAAAGTGGGATATAAAAATCCTGGCGATTTACGGGTTAACTATTCCAAGTTTTACTGGCATGGGGTTCACCCTTATGTAAAAGATGCCTTGCATTACTTATCTCTGACTCAGCAAGGCAAACAGGTTATTGCTAATCTCTACTCGAATGTGTTTGTAGTTGAGCATGACTTGTCGGCTGAGGAAGCTATGGCTGTTTAGGGCGATCTATAAAATGATTTTAGATTTTAGATCGAGTCTCAATCTTAAATCTCAAATCGGAAATATCAAATCGACATGAATAGTGTGTTTTCTCCCGTCCAACAGTTTCTAATTACTTGGTTGCTAGTTTTAGTGACAGGTTGGTTTACTCTCGGTGCGATTCATTATGTCGCGGAATTGATCAGTATTTTAGTAACGGCGGGACTGATTGCGTTTTTATTGAATTACGCGGTAGCGAGACTGCAAGTATTTTTGCCGAGGGGCGCGGCGGCGGCGCTAGTTTATTTTGCTGCTGGGTTGGTTATGGCAGTGATCGTTTTGACGATCGCACCTCCTGTTTTAAACCAAGCTGCACAATTAGCGGTAAGATTCCCAGACTTACTAGAGTCTGGGCGACAGCAATTAGCGGAGTTTCAGATTTGGAGTGCGGAGCGTAATTTGCCGTTTGACGTGCAAATCTTGGAGCAACAATTGTCTGCTAAAGTGCAGGAACAAGTACAAGCGATCGCTGCTAGCGGTTTGGGTTTAGTTGTAGGAACTGTTAACTGGTTTCTTGACTTAATCTTAATCCTGGTAATTTCGTTTTATATGTTGTTAGATGGGGAAAGAGTTTGGCGGGGTTTGACGAGTATTTTTGCGCCAGAAATTCGCTATGTTTTAACAGAAACTTTGGAGAGAAATCTTCAGCGATTTGTATCGGGACAGTTGTTGTTAGGCCTATTTATGGCCATCGGGCTGACTCTGGTTTTCTGGGTTTTACAGGTTCCTTTTTTCTTGCTATTTGCTGTGTTCATCGGGTTGTTGGAAGCCATTCCTTTTATTGGGGCAACTCTAGGAATTGGCGCAGTGAGCATTATTGTGGCGTTTATTGATTGGTGGTTAGCGCTGGAGGTTTTGGTAGCTGCGATCGCTCTTCAACAGGTGAAGGATAATTTAATTGCTCCTCGGATTATGGGTAGTTTAACAGGATTTAGCCCTGTGGTTATTTTTGCGGCTTTACTGTTGGGAGGTAGAGTGGGAGGGGTTTTGGGGGTAATCTTAGCGATTCCTCTAACGGGAGTTGTGAAAAGTATTGTGGAAATTGTACTTAATCCCAAGTTACCGCCGCAAACTGGTTCATTTTTCTACAATCCTTTTAATGGTCAAGCATTGAAGGAAATAGAAAAGGTGGAAAATGGGTAATGGGTAATTGGTAATTGGTAATGGGTAATTGGTAATTGGTAATGGGTAAGGGGTAATGGGTAATTGGTAATGGGTAATTGGTAATTGGTAATTGGTAATTAAGAGGAGTAATATATGATTTGGCGGTTGAAACCGCTACTACACAAACAAAGTCCGCCTACGCGGACTAAAGAATACAACAACTAACAACTAACAACTAACTAAAATTATGAAATGGTGGCAAAATCTTAAAAATAATCCTTTAGCTCGATTGGGGGCTGTGTTACTATTGATTTTGTATGGAGTGGCGATCGCGGCGGATTTTATTGCGCCTTATGACCCCTATAACTCTCAATTGAATGGTTCTCTATTACCGCCAACGCAGATTTATTTAACTACGAGAGACGGCAGATTTATTGGGCCTCACGTTTACCCCGTAACTCAAGGGCCAGTGGATGTGAATACGGGCGATCGTAATGTGATTGTAGAATGGGAAAAACCTTCACCTTTAAGTCTATTTGTCAAAGGTGATAGCTATAAAATATTAGGGATTATACCATTTAATAGACATTTGTTTGGAACTAATGGCGAGGCAAGATTCCACCTTGTAGGTACGGATGAACAGGCGCGAGATCAGTTTAGTCGTTTGGTTTATGGAAGCAGAATTAGTCTGAGCATTGGATTAGTAGGAATTGCGATTTCTTTCCCTCTGGGTATGTTAGTCGGGGGGATTTCTGGATATTTTGGTGGTTGGATTGACAGTGTTTTAATGCGATTTGTTGAAGTTTTGATGACGATTCCAGGCATTTACTTGTTAGTAGCCCTAGCTTCTGTTTTACCACCTGGATTGACTAGCACTCAGCGGTTTTTGTTAATTGTGTTAATCACTTCCTTTATCAGTTGGGCGAGTTTAGCGCGGGTGATTCGGGGACAAGTGCTCTCAATTAAACAACGAGAATTTGTACAGGCGGCAAGGGCGATGGGGGCAAATCCAGTTTATATTATTGTACGCCATGTATTGCCGCAGACAGCAACTTATGTGATTATTTCTGCTACTTTGGCGATTCCTGGGTTTATCGTGGCTGAGTCAGTTTTGAGTTTGATTGGATTAGGAATTCAGCAACCGGATGCTTCTTGGGGAAATTTACTTTCTTTGTCTACGAATGCTTCAATTTTGGTGTTGCAGCCGTGGTTAGTGTGGCCGCCTGCTTTGTTGATTATTGTAACAGTTTTGGCGTTTAATTTGTTAGGAGATGGATTGCGAGATGCACTCGATCCAAGGAGCTTGCAGAGGTAGGTTGGGTGGAAGGAAGTGAAACCAAACATCAGGATTATAACACTAATTTTGAGTATGGGTATAAGAAAGTCCTGAGATTAAACTCTCTTTTCACCCTTTCTAAAGTAAATTCACTGTAAGCCATCTTAATTATTCCTTTTAACTTATAACTTTTCTTCAACGGGATGTTGCCCATAATAGGGTAATGCTTCTGACCAGTTAGGGCGTTTTCCGTGTTGATAATCTAAATAAGCTAGTTCTAATAAGCTGAAAACTGACGCGCCCAAATCATTTTGAACCTTAATTAAATGATATGGTGTGGGCCAAGATTCTAAAGTTTCTTGCCAGGCTTCAAGCATCATTACTTTATCTGGTAATAACTCAATTAAGTTGGAATCATTGCCGTCATTTTTTGCACTTTTAACTGCATATATTGCCCCAAATAATTGACCGCGCTGTGCAGGCATTTGGAGGGCGATTGAATTTTCTAATGGTGGGATTCTAGAGGATAATAAAATATTTTCTACTTCTCCTTTTCCCTCTCTTTCTTCCTTCTCTCTTTTCTCCCAAGCTACAGCCGCTAAAGTTGAAATAGCAAACAAAGGAATATCTAACTGTTGCGCTAGAGTCCTAGCCGTAACTACACCAATCCGAGTTCCCGTAAAACTTCCTGGCCCTTTAGCAACTGCAATAAATGCCAAATCTGCCCAAATTTGCGGCTGAATAAAATCTAGTAAATTTTGATGCAAATGGGTAGCTAAATTGCGGCCTAAATCCCACACTTGATAGCGGGAATCACCAGCAAAATTGCTAATTGCTAGACCTAATTCTGGGCTGGCGGTATGAATTGCTAAACCGTATTTTGTTGATGTTAGAGACACAATATTTTTGATTAAGTTAAGAACCATTATAGCGCCGCACTCGCTTGCAGTCAAAGATACCACCCAGAGGGCGGTGTTACGTCAGAAATGCGTAAGCTGGGTCTTACTCTAGAACTACTTTGTTGTGTAAAAAAGCGGTAAAGCCATAAATAGGCAACCTAAAAGAATACCAAATGGGCCAGACACAAAAATAGTATAATTTACGCCTATTCCCATCATCAAAAATATCCCTGCTAATGTAGCCAATAAACTATTGGTCTTAAATTGTTCATTTTTAGCAACTTGATTTTTGACATAGAGAAAAACAGATGAAATTATTATTCCTACCCAAGGCTTTAAAATAATTATTTGGGTTCCCAAGATAAACAGCATTAAGGCAAACATTAATAAGTCTATCCAGAAATCTTTACTTTTCAACTTAAAGAGCCAAAATTCTCTAGTTTTAAGTTGGGAGACTCGCCAGGCTAGTTTATTGTTTTGCAGCCGAATGATTTTATTTCGGAACTGGATTTTAGTGTCTATCTGTAACACCTGCTTCCACTCTGGTCTAGGAGAATTGTTAACTCTTCCCAAAAGTTTAACTACGGATATCTGATTTAATTGTAAATCAGTGAGAGTAGTGGCAATTATTTGAGATAAATGGGGATAATGAATCTTACAATCTTCATTTCTATTGATGACAACAGTTAATTTCCGCTTGGTTTTGTTAACTTGAATCTTAACATTGTAGGGAGTCAGTGTATCTTGCAAAGCTTGCTCAATTTTCCCCTGTAGTTTTTGATTTGGTGGCGGCGGTAAATCAGGTGGTAATACTGGGGGTTCTGGGGGCATTTCTGGGGAAACAATTGCAGGTTCAGATGTTACAGGCAATGTTTCTACATAAACGGGTTTGGGATTCAAATGCCTAATTACGGCTGCGGCTGCATGATAACGATGATTAGTAGCACCTTGCAGCATTTTGTCAAGAATATGACCAAAATCATCGCTAACAGGTGTTTTCAAATAATCTCGCCACGCCCAAGCGCCTTCTCTGCTGTCGAATAAATCAAATGGGGGAACTTGGGTCAATAAATGAATGCAGGTGATGCCCAAGCTGTAGATATCGCTGGCAAAAACTGCTTTACCCATGAGTTGTTCTGGGGCGGTATAGGCGGCACTTCCTACGATCGTACCTGTTTGCGGCAGACCATTTCCCTTAACTTTTTTCGCTGCCCCAAAATCTACTAAAACGAGTTGGCCGTTTCTAGCAATTCCTGGAGAAACTAGGGATTGAGAGCTGATTAAATCGGCAGGTAAAAGAGGGATGAATCCGGTTGCTCCACCTTGATAAATGTTGGTACGGCGAATAATATTTTCTGGTTTGATATCGCGGTGAATGACTTTAGATTTATGAACAAAATGCAGAACTGGAAGTAAATCTTGGAGAAGTTGGCGAATTTGAAGTTCGTTGAATGGGCCTTTTTGTGTTAGTTCTTGAGCTAAGTTTTTGCCGGCGATAAATTCTTGCACCAAATATTGCTGCCTGTCTTGCTCAAAATGTGCAATCAGGTTAGGAATCTGGGGATGTTTTCCTAATGTTTCTAGCTGCATTGCTTCTCGATGAAACCACTCTGCTGCTTTCTCAGTTGGATTTTGAGGAAAAAATTGTTTAATTACACATTGCGAGTAAGTGAAGGGTTTATTTTCATCTACTGCTAAGAAGGTTCTGCCAAAGCCACCTTGTCCGATGGGCTTTATGGCTCGGTAGCGACACTCTAAGGGTGTTTCCAGCTCTTTCGGAGCTGTTTCGCTTTTGATTTCACTTAGTGAAAGGTTGTGTGTCAGCAACAATTTAGAGCCGCAGCTAGAGCAAATTTCTGCATCAGCAGGATTTTGCGGATTCTGACAAGCTGGATTGAAGCAATAGCTCATTGGATTTTAGATTTTAGATTTTAGATTATTTTAAAAAGATGGTTTCGCCTGCTATTTTACGCGACGATCCGCTGAGGTTGTTGAGAGTTTACCGCCAAACTGCTCAGTTGGATTTTGCGATCGCGCGCCATTCCTAATTATTCTAGGCTGAAGGCTGAGCGCGATTAGCCTTGAGGCAAAGGCTTAATGAAGAGCGCGATGCCTTCGGCGCGGCGTTTCGCCATCGGACTGATTCCAGACACGCGCTCTTTAGATCCAATTTAACTAACTTTGTAAGCTTTGCACCACCTCCAGCGACAAACCTGTAAACCTAGCAATTTGCTCTAGTGGCATATTTTCCCGTAACAAATTCCGAGCAATTTCTTCCATAGCAGACTGCCTGCCTTCCTGTCTGCCTTCCTGTCTGCCTTCCTGCCTGCCTTCCTGCCTGCCTTCCTGCCTGCCTTCGTCTATTCCTTCCTGCAAAATCTCTTGATAAATAACTGACTCGTGCATAATATCCCTCCGTAGAATTCTTGAAATTACATCTCTCTCCAATACTAAACCGGCCAAAATCCCCGCCGATGCCATTAAATTACTTTGCACTCGTCTATCTGGAATCTCTGCGATGGCCGATGCCACTTGATTTAAAACCCTCACAGGGTCTTCTGTCCGACTCAAAACCGCAAAAGGCAACATTCCGGGCGCACTTAAAAACAGGCTCTTTCGGCATCCTGTGGTAAAATGTATCAGATACTACATTTTACTAGGTTGCGAGCAATGGATCTTCACTTAGATATTTTATTAAATTTACCGAATGTAAGTGTTTTTACTTGTTATGATCGAGAAGGATTCAAGA
>NZ_JAQMUA010000327.1:0-29328 GCF_028330895.1 Kamptonema animale CS-326
ACCAACAACTAACAACCAACAACTAACAACTAACAACTAACTAATTTAGAATCGGTAAGGTCGTACTTGTGCACGGAGAACAATAGCTGTAATGTTGTCGTGACCATTATGCTGATTAGCGAGGTCTATTAACTCCTTCACACCTTGCTCCAAATTACTTTGGGGGTTGAGAAGAGGTTCGAGCTTACTTTGCCAGTGAGTTTCCAAGAAATTGTTGTCCGTCAGACCGTCAGAGGCCAAAATTAAGAGGGTATCTTCAAGTAGTTCTATAAACTGCACCTCTGGCTTGACAAAATTATTATCTCGTGGGCCGAGAGCTTGAGTTAGCTGATAGGCATCGGGGCGGGAGTATGCAGTTTGCGGATCGACACCCCGCTTAATTTCCCGTTGGCCTACCTCGTGATCGGTGGTGATTTTTTTGAGCGTCCCTCCTCGTCTGAGCCGATAAAGTCGGCTATCACCGACGTGGGCAACAGCAACTTGAGAGTCTTGAATTAAGACTGTAACTAAAGTAGTACCCATGCGGGCGCTACCAGAGCGAACATCTTTTTGATTAACTTCATAGATGGCCTGGTTGGCTAACAGCACTGCTTCGCTGATGGTTTGGGCGGAGGGTAGCTCATCTCCCCAATGGCTTTGAAAGTATTGCTTGAGGCTTTCTACGGCTAATTGGCTGGCTACTTCACCGCTGGAGTGTCCGCCCATGCCATCGCAGAGGACGTAAAGTCCTTTAATCTTAAGGATGCGACCAAGCGAGCTTTCTAGCTTGTTCGTCTGAGTCCAAATGGTGAAAAAGTCCTCGTTGTGATCCCGCTGGCGACCAACATCTGTGCGTCCGCAGTCGTCCAAACGGTAAACTTGCATGGGTAGCGGGAGGGTTGTACTGTCGTCGCCTGCATCAGCGAGCTGGTGCTGAAATTTGCCCAATTGCAGGTGGGTGAGGGCTGAGGTTGGGGTTGGTTCGGGTTGCAGTGAACTGTGCATAGTTTCTAGACGCGATCGCAGTAAGTCTATTGTTTGAATATTTCCCTGATGCAGATCGCGCAACAGGGCGGCCAAAGCACTAAAGAGGGTGCGCTGAGACTGGTTAAATAAAGCCTGCCACAATTCTCCTAAAGTTTGAAGAGTTAGGGAGGATGGAGCGGTTTCTGGATAGAGTCTTTGCAGGCGGATTAAGGCTAAAGAGGCTGTGGGAGTCGGATTTACCCGCAAATTTGTCATTTCTAGTAAGCTTTGACGGCTCTGCCAGGGTTCTAGTGCGGCCCAAAGTTCTGTCATCTCGTTGAGCCAATATAAGATTTGCTGGGTTGAAGTTTGGGGATCGTTCCACTGTGTTGATAGCAATGGCCAATTTGAGCAGTCTTCTAAGAGTATTACTGCTTGTCCGTTTTCCTGCAAAGTGTCGTGAAGGTTGGGCAGGTTTTGGGGAAATTCTGACTTTAGGATTAAGTAAGGTTGTGCGATCGCAGGAATTTCTGACTTAGCTGCTAAGAGTGCTTTGAGTAAGGAAGTTTGTAGAGGATTACAGTCTAAGACCAACACCGTAGCAGTTGCTTCAGTAGCTTTTAATACTAAGGGTTCTAATAGTTGGTAACGTTTCTGCGTATCTAAATAATCTCCCACAGATAAAGATGGGGGAGATGGGGGAGATGGGGAAGTTAAATCTTCTCTAGTCTCCGAGTCTGGGAGTCTGGGAGTCTCAGACTCTTGACTTTCTGGCTCATCTCCTTTAAGGAAATCCAGAGCGGGTATAGCATTTTGCTCTAATTTATCTATAAATTCAGCATCTTCGTTGGCTGGGAAGGATGTAGCCCCTTGCATATTAACCGAGCTAGTATCCTCAATATCTCCGTTGCCGATCTCGTCATCAGGGGGGAGCTGAGGGCTTAAAACTGCTGTTTCTGGGGGTTGGAGGGTGGGGGATATTTCTGTGCTAATTATGTCTGATGCTGGCTCTACAAGACTTTCTGTTGATGCTGCACCAACAAAAATGTCTTGTAGCTGCTGAATTTGACCGTAGGCGTAGTCTGCCGAAGGTATTGCCAGTTCGGGTTCTGAAGTTGGAGTGGGTTGTAAATCTGGTTGCCACAATACTACTGCCAACCATACTTGGCCTGTCACATTACCACAGTTTTGACACTGTTTGGCGCTAAAAGAGACTTTGGCACCGCACTCAGGGCAAAACTTGTCGGTGAGGGAAGTGCCGCAGTTTTGACAAAATTTGTTGCTATTGGGATTCTCAAACTGACACTGGAGACAGACGAGCATAGGGATTGAAGAATTGAGAATGGCTGATGAAGGATGGGGTTTGAGGCTAAGATTTGCTGTGCGGTTATCGGGGCAACCTCTGACACACTTATCAAATCGAGTGCGTAATTCCTAAAAAAAATAACAAATAACAATGCCTAGTAACTATTCTAGGCGAATCCCTGTAATCTAAGGGGGCGATCGCACTCAAATGTCACTCGCCAATCTAAGACTACAAGCAATCTATGTCCACATCGGGGACTCTAGGAGCGAGGGGTTTAGCTAAAGACCTATTAGCGATCTCAAACTGGGTATTACTCATCCGGTTGCCTGCGGCGCGAAAACTGCTAGGGGCGATCGATACCAGAGACGTATTAGTTCGATGCCTACCGCCCTTACTCACAAAAGCTTACGCTAAAAAATTACCGATGTCACAAATATTTAATATATTTATCCTGCCTCAACTATTGACATTTAGCAAAATCCCAAATATGTTCGACTATAGATATTAATCTGCAAGGAACTAAACCCGTATGCTAACAGCTTACAAACCAGAAGTTTTCGACGGTTTAGAGGATTTTTTCACGGTCAGAGATCGGCTTGAGTTAGTCAAGCATAACCTGACAAAGTTGGGTGCAGTTATCCGCAGCTACGGCTTGCAAAAACAAGTTGGTATATGCTTACTTCATAAGCACTTCAACCTGTCTGCTGAAGAGCGGCTAGTTGAGGAGTTTGAAGGTGACAATTCTTACATTAAGCCGACTACAGAATATAGCGATGCTATTCCCTATATGTGGAAGGTTGAACAAAATCAAGTATCTGGTGAGTGGGTTTGGTTTCCGTTAGAATTTGTCCGCAATACTGAGCAGGTAGCAGCGGCAGTTGAACGCTCAGAAGCAGTTGTCAACAATCAAGAATTTCTCAGCGCTATTGCAGCTAAGCTGTCAGAGTTGGGAATGACTAATATGTTCGGCATCAGCATTTTACATCGGGATGCAATTAAAATTGCTGAGGGTGAAATTCTGGTAGAAAATACAGATGATGAAGGGCGCGTCTTGACATTTTCATCTGTTCCTAGACCAGAAGTCGATCCTACAACTTTAACACAAACTCTCTGGCAATTTCCAACAGTAAAAGGGGTTGATGTTGCAGGGTTCTGTGGGCACTGCACGCACTCTCCAACCGCAGAAGCGTTTGAGGTTGAGGTAGTGGGGTTGTGTACGCACTGTACGCACTGTACGCACTGCACGCACTAGAGTAGTTAATGGTTAACGGTTAACTGTTAACTGTTAAATAGTAGAATTAAACGTAGGGTGGGCGCTTGCCGCAAAAAACTTGTAACTTATAGCTATAAATGGTAGTCGGCAAGCGCCCACCTTACTTATTACACAGCAAGGTTTATTTGCGTCTACCTACTTACAAGTTATAGAAGTTTACCAGTTAACAGTTAACAGTTAACAGTTAACAGTTAACATTTAGATAATTTTTGCTTTGATGGTCAATCTTCGCGAAGGAATTAAAATTTTTCAATGCACTCCCAAGGATGAGAGTCAAATTCCGAGGGTGTGGTTGAGTTCGGGTACTGTGCCAGCAGGAGAAATTCTACCAGAGAGTGCTGGTTATTGCGATGGTGCTTTTGTGCCTAAAGAGCCTTGGAGATATCCAACTGCACAGGAATCGGCACTGCTGTGGACAGAGGAGGTACCACCCTATTATGCTGGTATAGGAATTGTGCGTTTGCCGTCAGAAGTGTTAGCTCCGTTTGCAGAACGAGGTATTAGGGAGATCGCAACTCAAGAAGAATTAAAGGCTTTTGGCATCCGCGAAAATTGCCAGGAAGCTTTAGATAAAATTATTGACTATTTTACTCCTTTATGTTTCTCTAATTCTCCGCCTGCGATCAATGGCATTGGCGGAATGCCTCCGGGATTAACTACGTCAACAATTGACAGAAACCGAGGCTGTCATAATGGTTTGCATACTGATAATTGGGATAAATTACCCTTGAATCGCAAGCACGAAGCAACTAATCGTATTTGTGTTAATTTGGGGATGGAAGACCGTTATTTTTTATTTATTAATCTCCCAGAAATGACTTTATTTGAGATGTTGGGAGGTAGCGAGGAGGGAATTCAACAAAATTGGATGCGATCGGCAAATGAGGAATTTATGAGGGGCTATCCAGAATATCCTGTGGTGAAGCTGAGAATAGCACCGGGGGAGGCTTATATCGCGCCTACGGAGAATATGATTCACGATGGAACTACGGCGGATAAGAAACATTTGGATATTAAGATTATGATGCGCGGTTATTATAGGATTCCTAGATGAATTTTGACTATTGTGCTTTGGGAGATGCGCTGAAGTTAGAGGGAAAATTAGAGGAGGCGATCGCGCATTACCGAAAAGCGGTGGAAGTAAATCCTGATTCGCCTTTAGCTTACCACAATTTGGGGAAAGCGCTACAACAAAATGGGCAATTAGAAGATGCGATCGCAGCTCAGCAAAAGGCGATTATCCTACAACCCAATTTTACCCATGCTTATTTTCCTCTGCGCTATGCGCCGCTTCCTAATAATTCTAGTTTAATTGACGATTTAATTGCCCTTTATCGCCAAGTTATTGAGATTTTACCTGACTTTCCTTTAGTTTACATCCATTTGGCAGCAGCCCTGACAAAACAGGGAAAAATTGAGGAGGCGATCGCGGTTTATAAAACTGCTGTTTACAAGCAAACTTTAGTATCTCATCCCGAACTTGCACAAGTAAATTGTAACTTTGAGAACTTACGCAACCCAGACTTTATTATTATCGGTTCTCCTAGATGTGGAACTACTTCTCTTTATAAATATATCACTTCTCATCCTCAGATTTTAGCTGCGGCTGAGAAAGAAATATGTTTTTTTTCAGAACATTTTCATCGCGGTAAGGCTTGGTATGATGCTCATTTTTTCCCAAAAACAGATACGCATAACTTGTTGACAGGGGAGGCAACTCCCACTTATTTAAATCATCCGCTAGCGGCTCAAAGATTGCACGAATCTCTACCGCAAGTTAAGCTAATTATCATTCTGAGAAATCCTGTAGACAGAGTTTTTTCTCATTATCAAATGTGGGTGAGACGGGGAACGGAAAAGCGCTCTTTTGAAGAGGCGATGAACGTTGAAATGGAGATATTAGCAAATGCCAATGAAACGGATTTAGAAAATGCAATGTACTGGAAACAGTGCGAGTATCTCGATAAGAGTCTTTATGTTTATAGTATCAGACGGTGGATGAGGCTTTTTCCTAAAGAACAGTTCTTAATTTTGCGAAGTGAAGATTTTTATGCTAATCCTGCTGTTGCACTTCAAGAGGTTTTTGCATTTTTAGGTTTACCAGATTATCAACTTGCCGATTACGAAAAGTATAATGCTGGGGTTTATCAGCCGCCGATTGATGCTATTCATGGGCGATCGAGTAAGTTTTTTCAACCATATAATTACAAGTTAGAAGAGGAATTGGGCAGAAAATTTTACTGGTAAGTTGCATTTTCTATTAGTTTTGTAGTAAGCTGGTAAGTAAATTGATACAATTAAACGTAAGTGGGCGATTGCCACAAATAGCGATGTTTCTCACAAATAGCGATGTTTCTCATAGCCTAAAATGATTGATGGCGAGCGCCCACCCTACTTAGTATACTAATCTTTTGGGAAAAATGACTACTAAAGACTTACTGCTCCAAGAAATTGACCAAGTGCCAGAGCATAGACTAGAAGAGGTACTTGAGTTTGTGCGCTCCTTGAAAGCAAAGCACCCTGCTAACTCAGAGCAGAGCGATGTTTGGAACGCCTATTTAGCATCTAAACGAGAACGAGAGGAGGTTTACCGTCGCCTTGCTAACTCCTAAATTTCTTTCTGTAGATGATGTGCTGCGACTCCATGCAGACCAGATTGATAGCTTTGGTGGCAGTCAGGGTGTTAGGGATGAAGGCTTGCTGGAGTCTGCTTTGGCTCAACCACAAGCGAGTTTTGGTGGTGAGTTATTGCATCCAACAATTCACGAGCAAGCTGCTGCTTATTTCTACCATTTAGCGATGAATCATCCTTTTATTGATGGCAATAAACGGACTGCTTTCGCGGCGATGGATAGTTTTTTACGTTTGAATGGCTATTCCCTAAATTTGACAGATGAGCAAGCATATAATTTGGTGATGCAGGTGGCACAGGGAAATATGAATAAGGGAGAATTAGCTGCCTTTTTGAAGGAAGTTATAGTCTGAATGTTTTTTGGCTGATTACTGAGAGTGCGATCGTAAAAGATATGACAATGAGTAAAGAAAGCAAAGAATTTGATGTTGATAATGTTACCCAATTAAATGATGAATATTGTGTTCAGGGGGCTTGTAATAAAGGGCCTATCAAAATAGGAGATATATTTTTAGTCGCCTATCAGTACATAGTAAAAAAATCTTTTATTGAAGGAATACATAAATCTGAAAATTTGGGCAGGTCAGATATTAGAGAAGTAAAACTGCAAGTTATTAGAATCAAAATTTTTAATCGAGATATTGATGAACTTGCCCAAGGTATGTCAGGTGAGCTTTACTTAAAAGGGGAAAGGGGTGATATTCTTAGAGAAAGAGATTATTTGGGTTCGTCCTAATTATTTTTGCAACAAGATATCTAATGTTTTAGCAGGCAAAATACCGCGAGGGGAGATGATAGCATCCGCAGGATGAATCATTTCAGCAAGTGTATCCAACTCATCACCAAGATAGTCTGAGTTTGCCAGCATTTCTGGGTTAACCTGCTCGTGTTTGAGGAGAGCATAGAGGGATATGTTACCATCTTTAGATTGCCGATAACGCAATTGCGGTGTATACCCAATTCCTTCTAATAACTTCAAAATTTCAGGCACAGTCATATTTTCAACTGCACTTAAGTTGATAGCTAAAAATACTTCCCCTAGCTTGGAGATAACTGGTAAATCGAGACTCATAATACTTCTCCTTCAAATGTACATTCGTAGCGTTTACCTACGCACAGAAACCGGGTTTCTTAGAAAAATATTCGATTTTCTACGGAGATTATACTCAGAAACCCGGTTTCTAATCTCATTGCGCGTAATTTCTGAAAAAACTTACTCACCTTTGGCCAACTTTGTCACTCATTTGCCAAATCTGAATAGAATTATCCTTACCTACGCTAATAAGAATTTGCCCGTCGCGACTGAAGGCGATCGCACCCATCCCTTCCATTGAGTGCATTAGTTTCCCGGTGCGTAGATTCCACAGTTTGAGAGTGCGATCGCTACTGCTACTAGCTAGAGTTTGTCCGTCGGGACTAATCGCGATCGCCTCTACCCCCGCAGAATGTCCCTCTAGGGTATAAAGCGCTTGTCGCTTCCGCAAATCCCAGACTTGGATGCGAGAATTTCCCGACATCGCGTGGGCGAGAGTCCACCCATCCCGACTGATAGCGATCGCCTTAATTCCGCCTCCCGCCACCGCTGGAACCGCCAGGGTACTGCGAAGTGCCCCCGTCACCACATCCCATAACTTGATCTCGCTAGGCCCGCCGCTGCTGGCGAAAACCCGCCCTTGAGAAGCGATCGCCATCGGGTTAAATCCATCAAGACTATACAGGAGTTTTCCAGTAGTAACATCCCACAAATTAATCCCCTTATTATGACTGCAACTAATCGCAGTTTTGTTATCTGAACTAAAACCAACTGCATTAATCCACCCCCCTGTATGGGATAGATTGCGTCGGATTTCCCCAGTAGAAATATCCCACAAAATCGCGCTGCCATCGCCACTACCGCTCATCAAAGTTTGCCCATCTGGACTAATAGCTACAGACCAAACATTACCTTCATGACCAGATAAGGTATTTAATATTTCTCCTGTTTCCAGATTCCAAAGTTTAATTTCCTGCTTACCGCTGGCGGCTAAAGTTTTACCATCAGGACTAATTGACACAGAGAAAACTGGATTTTTGCTACCAGGTAAAGTGCGGACTAATTTAGGTGCGATCGCAGCCTCATTACTCTTAGTATCCGGTCGATCTTGAGGCTTAGCATCTGGCTTATCTTGAGGTTTAGTCTCTGGCTTATCTTGAGGTTTAGTCTCTGGTTGAGCTTGAAGTTTAGTATCTGGCCGATCTTGAGGCTTATTATCAGCGGTATTTTGACCAACACCATAGCCATTACTAGCTAAAAATTGGCGTAATTGTCCCAAAAATTGAGCGCGATCGCTACCTTGATAAATCTTCTCAACTAATTGCCAACCTTCCGCCTCTTGACCGAGTACATACTTACTTGCTAGGTAAGCCGCCAACACGCCTTTTATATCTTGATTATTGCTTTGACGAGTGCTACTTTCTACCCACAGTTCAGAGGCATTAGTGTAAACTTGTACGGGATATTGTTTAGTAACATCTAACATTTTGCCTTGACGATATTGCCAGATTTGTAATGGCAATCGAGAATCACTATAATTGGTAAATGCCTCTCTAAATCTTCCATCCTGACTTTTGAATTCCAGAATATTATCTCGATCTAAATCCTCAAGTTCGTAATTGACATTACCCCAAGAATGTTGTGTAAGTACGTAGGTTTTAGGTGTAGCCTCGTAGCGGTAAATATAGGAATAATTGTTGCGAATGCTATTACTGCTGCTTTTAGCGGACACCAAATCTACTAAGACTTCCGGTTCCCCATCGCCATCTAAATCGCGTACTCGTAGAGATAATAACAGCCCCTCAGATATTTCATTTGTTGCTTTTCGATCTATGTTACCTGCAAGCGATCGCGTCGGTAATAGCACAGGTTCATCGAGCAATATTTGACCTTCCCGGCTAATTTTTATCCGCAAGTTTTTGCCATCTTCACCTTGTTGCTGATAAGAAAATTCTGCACGAACTTTGCCAACTTCTGATATCTCTGTTTTAGTTGGTTGAATATCTGCGGGAACTTGGGCAATATATTGAGAAGGAACTAAAGCCGCTTGACCAGATTTAGACACAGCTTGGCAAAGAAATGCAGCTACTTCTGCCCGACTTACATCTTGATTTGGTTTAAGTTGTCTAACATTAGGATAGTTAACAACAAGCTGTTTTTCAGCAGCAGCCGCGATCGCATTTTTTGCTAAATCGGGAATGTCCGCCGCATCGTCAAAAGTCGCGGTCAAAATGTTAGTCACCGATTGCGTTGGGGAATACCTTAAACCATTACTTAAAGATACCACCACTTGCCAACGAGGAATATTAAGAGTAGGATTAAAGACACTACCATTGTAGCTAGAAATAAATCCCGTTTGATATGCTTCTATTATGGACTTATAAGCCCAATAATCAGTAGGAAGATCGACAAAAGTCATAGCTTCTCGAACTGGCTTAGCATTGGGAAAAGCTCTGCGGACGATGGCAGCAAATTCGGCGCGGGAAACGGGGCGATTGGGGCGAAAAGTTCCATCTTCGTAATAACCACTAATAATTTTTTTATCGGCTAAATCTTCAATACAAGCTTGGGCCCAATGGTTTTGAACATCCTTAAACCTAGTTTGGGCAAAAGCCGGGGCTATCCTGCTATTAAAAAGCACCTCATTCGCTAAGATCAAACCCAAGGCTAAGGCTGTTACAGTTTGGGATTTATGCGATTTAACCATACAAAAACTCCTCTACTCACACACATATTATGAACTACTCTCGAATCAAAGCAGAAAGCGGGTTGCGAGAAACCCGCTTTCCCTAACGCCGCAGACTCCTAAAACAGCAACACTGTGCCATTACTGTACTGAGGTACACCGATCGCCACCTTGCCACCAGTCGCCGTTACCGATGCGCCAAAGTTAGCAAATGTGGGTATAGCATTCTGTGTGAAGGACAAGGTGTTAAGGTAAGTTTCAACCAGGTTGCCTGTCGTACCATTAAATCGAAACACAGCCCCCCTGCTTTCATATCCCGGTGCTCCAATCAGGATATCGTTGTCTGCGATCGCCAAGGAAGATCCAAACAAATCAAAAACCCCCGGATTTTGGCTGAGGTTGGGGTTAGAAAAAGTCTGAATTAGTTCGCCGCTACTACCATTAAAGCGGTAGACAACATCCCCCATCGGTGCTCCAATTAGGACATCGTTGCCAGTTGTTACCAGTTTCGAGCCAAATTGATTGTCAATGCGGGGGTTAGGATCGTGGAAAGTCTGGAGGAGTTGACCTGTAAGGCTATCGAACGAATAGACTACGCCAAAATTGTTCTCCCTGAAAGATCCATTTCCAGGCGCACCGATCGCAACATTGTTGCCTAAAGCCGCCACCACTTTGCCAAATCCAATTATTTCGGGGTTGGGGTTGCGGAAGGTTTGCAAAAGTTGACCGGTATTACCATCGAATAAGTATGCAAATCCTGACTCTGCTGGCCTACCCTGCCTATAGCTGGGATCGCCGATCAGGACATTGTTGCCGACAAAGGCGATAGAATCGCCGAATTGATTGGTATAGCCTAAGTCATTGGTATTATTGTCAGGAGCATTGGGACTGCGGAAGGTTTGTAGAAGTGCGCCTGTGTCAGCGTTGAATAGATATACAATACCGTTAAATAGAGATGAGGTAAATAAATTGTCGCTGGTGGGGTTATTAGATGGCGATCCGATTAAAACTTTGTTATTTGCGATCGCGACTGTCTTCCCAAATGGAGCCGATAGATACGGTGCAAAACCTGTCTGTCTTTGAAATGTTTTCAGGAGGGTTCCGGTGCTAATATCAAATAAATAAGCAATGCCTCCGTTAATGGGAGCAGAATTATCAACAGTGCCGATGAGTAGCTGGTTGCCACTAGCCGCGATCGAAGTACCAAAACCCTCGATTAAATTCGGACTAGGAGTCAAAATGCGACTCGGCGATCGCAAATTAACATCCACAACTTTCACCTCTGCTGTATTTGGTTCTCCTAAAGTGGCAATTCCTGTCGGGTTTTCCAAAGTCAGCACCACTCTGCGATCGTAGTGCCGAAGAGCATTATTAATAATAGGAAGCTGCACAGTTTTCGGCATCGTATCCCCTGAAGCAAAACTCACCATTACAGGAGTATTCTCAAATTCATTTGAAGCAATACTAGAAAAATTACCCGTAGCTTCCAGCCTCACCATTGCGCTAACAACACCGTCACTACCACCAGCGCGAGTCACAGTTACAGTATTAGACGTGCCATCTGCGTTAACCGTGAAATCCTTTGCACTCAAAGCTAACGTACCAGGAATCAGAAAATCTGACCGTTCTAGCGTGCTATTAGCATCCTTCAAAATTGCCAATAACTCTCCCGTCTCCTTCTGAATTAAAGTATTACTTGGCTTTTGGGAATCTGGCAAAAATGTCAGATTTTCAAACTCAAGACCCTCAGTTAAAGCAATTAAATCTTCACCTTTTTGGAAATCTTCAATCGTATCTACCTCAGTAACTGTAGAATCGGCACTTTTATTTCCGATTACGAATACATCATTGCCCCGATCCCCCGTGAGATTATCTGTGCCGCGATCGCCATAAAGAGTATCATTGCCAAAGTAACCAAATAGTCGATCGTTCCCTCGCCCGCCCCGCAAAACGTCATTTCCTTCATCCCCTGCAACTAAGTCATCCCCAACATCGCCTCTCACCAAATCGTTGCCTTCTCCTCCTAGAAGAAAGTCGTCATCTCTACCCCCAAAAATAGAATCAGCTTCTGCTAAACCTATAAGGAAATCCCCACCTTGATTCCCAACAATAAATTCTGCATCTGAGGAACCTATTACAGTATCATCGCCCCCCAAAAGCCACACTCCCAAAGACAAACCTGCCAGTTGTCCGGGGGAAAGAGTCACGTCTTCGGCGGTGCCGTCTCCCAGCAAGCGCGGCTGACCAAAGAAAGTATCGAGTTTTAATGCCATATTTGTATCTTTTTAGGATTCCATATTCGATCGATGGTAACAAAATTATAGCCTCGATCTAAAAGTATAGGAATGATTTCTGCTGCTGAGAGTGCTACATCTTCTCCGCCACAATGTCCGTCGTGTAATACAATAATTGAACCCCTACAAGTCTGCTGAATCACGCGATTAACAACCACAGAAACCCCTGGTCTTACCCAATCTTCAGGTACTACACTCCACATTACAGGGCGATATCCCCAACCCGTTAACAAATTTAATTGGCGTGGTGTAACAAAACCGTTTGGTGGGCGCACGTCTCGGACTAATTGTGGTGCTAAACCGCAGGCTTCGTAAATATGATTTTGGGTATTTTCTAATTCCAATTTTAAGTTTGTTGGTGTTAACTTAGGGAAGGATATATGTTGATAGCCATGTAAGCCAATCCAATGACCGCTTTCATAAATAGCCTTAGTAATTTCGGGATAGCGTTGGACGCACAAACCGAGTAGAAAAAAGCTAGCTGTAATATTGTATTTATCTAAAATTTTGAGTAATTTTGGCGTATGTTGCGGGTGGGGGCCATCGTCAAAAGTTAAGGCAATCTCCGGCCGATTGACATCTCCTGTCCACAGGCAATTTGGGAAAGTATGCTTTAAGATGGGATGGATAACTGGAAAGAGAGGTGCTAATGCCATTAATTTATTTCCTTGTGATTGGAGTTGAAAAATGGAAGGGCAAGTCTGAAAGAAGATGTGAGGAGTTTAGCTAGAAAAATCAGATTTTTTCCTGATTGCTGGTTCGATCTAATTGTATTTTAAAGTATCAAGTCAATAGAATTGTATAATAGTTGAAAAACAGGAGCCTATTTATGACTAACCCTGTAAATTTTTCTGACATTCAAAGCCATTGGGCGCAAAAATGTATTATTGAGTTGGCACAGCGAGGGATGATTAATGGCTATCCCAATCGCACTTTTCGCCCAGAGGTAACTATTACTCGTGCTGAGTTTGCTGCTATTTTACTCAAAGCTTTTCCCAATTCCCCCATAGTCGCTACTGCCATTACTTTTACTGATGTCCCTGAGAATTACTGGGCCCACGAAGCAATTAAATTTGCTACGGAAAGAAAATTTTTTGCGGGTTATCCTGACGGCACTTTCAAGCCTAATCAAATGTTACCGCGAGTGCAAGCAATTTCAATTATAGCAAATGGGTTAAATTATCAACCTGTTTCACCAGCGAACGAGACATTAAGGAAGTATTTTGACGATGCAGCGGAGATTCCAGACTATGCCAGAAATGCGATCGCTGCTGCTACAGAAAACTACCTGATTGTCAACTACCCAAATGTCAGGAAACTTCAGCCCAATAAGAACACTACCAGAGGCGAAATTGCAGCCTTATTATGTCAAGCATTGAAAATAGCAAATGTATTGCCACCGCAGTATACGCCTTGGAGTGAATTCTTAGTAATACCCCCCATTTTTGATGGGGCTGAGTCATTTTCTAGTGGGGTAGCTTGGGTAAAAATTGGTAAAAAATGGGGTGCGATCGACCAGACAGGAAAATTATTGATCCAACCAGAATATTATCTACATTATCCTTTTGTTAAAGGGCTGGCATTGGTGACAATTGGTGGCAAGTTCCGCTATATTGACAGAACAGGTAATATTGTGATTCAACAGGATTTTGAAGAAGCTTCTTCTTTTATTGATGGGTTAGCAACTGTCAAGATCGGTGGCAAATTTGGCTCGATCGACACAAAAGGGAAAATGGTAATTCAGCCACAATTTGAAAGTGCTATTTATTTTTCGGAAGGGTTAGCAGCAGTGAAGTTTCAGGACAAAGATGGCTTTATTGACAAGACTGGTAAATTTGTAATTCCGCCCAAATTTAATTGGGCATTGCCTTTTTCCGATGGTGTAGCTTTGGTTGTGGAGGATGGTAAATCTGGCTTTATTGACAAGATGGGAAAGTTTACTGAGATAATTATGGATTACACATTGACTGATGCTATAGGTAATTTTTCGGAAGGTTTTGCGCGAGTTAGTCTCAGTGTTGGTGAAGGATTTATTGACAAAACTGGGAGGTTAGCAATTCAGCCTCAATTCAAGTATGCTTCGCCTTTTTCTGAAGGGTTGGCGGCAGTTTATAATGGTGAAAAATGGGGATATATCAATACAAAAGGAGAGCTGGTAATTCCTTTTAAATTTAGTCGTGGTGGCTCTTTTTCTGAAGGTTTAGCACAGGTGGAAGTTGACGGGAAGTTTGGTTTTATAGACAAAAGTGGCAATTATGTTATTAATCCGCAATTTAGTCGGTCTTATGATGATATTTCTGACGGATTTGCTCCGGTATCTTTTGGTTTTGGTAAGTGGGGATATATTCGCTCTCCGTTGTAGGTTGTTGTACCGTTGTTGATAACCTGGGATTGCTTCGCTGTGTTCGCAATGACAGAATAGATTATTGCTTTGTCATTGCGAACGAAGTGAAGCAATCCACCACTTTTGTTGATACCCTGAGATTGCTTCGCTGCGCTCGCAATGACAAAATAGATTATTGCTCTGTCATTGGGAAGTAGCGACGCAATCCACCACTTTTGTTGATACCCTGGGATTGCTTCGCTGCGCTCGCAATGACAAAATAGATTATTGCTCTGTCATTGCGAACGAAGTGAAGCAATCCACCACTTTTCTTGATCTTTTCTAACAGCCATGAGTAAAAATTATTACATCTACATAATGACTAATAAGTATAATACTGTGCTTTACACAGGTGTTACCAATGATTTACAGAGAAGAGTTTATGAACATAAGTCAAAATTGATAGATGGCTTTACGAAAAAGTACAATATTATTAAATTGGTTTACTATGAGATTTTTGAAGATATATACAATGCGATCGCTAGAGAAAAACAGATTAAAGGAGGATCTCGGCAGAAGAAGATTGATTTAGTTAATAGTTTTAACCAAGAATGGAAAGATTTATATGATAGCTTATGAACAATGAGCTAGTGTGAGCGCAATTGACATATCTATTTTTATTGATACCTTGAGATTGCTTCGCTACGCTCGCAATGACAAAGTATATTATTGTACTGTCATTGCGAACGAAGTGAAGCAATCCACCACTTTTGTTGATACTCTGAGATTGCTTCGCTGCGCTCGCAATGACACAATAGATTATTGCTCTGTCATTGGGAAGTAGCGACGCAATCTCTTGCTGGTAACAACCATCTTTGGGATTACTTCGCAAGGCTTATATAACAAAAATTGAGTGTTGCTAATCACAGAAAATAATAGATGAATTTCTATGAAATCTACCAGAAGATTGACGCAGGTACAGCATAGTATAGCCCTATACTGCAAGAAACAGTAACGTATCTACAAGTATTCAAGGAGTCTCAAAATGCCAGAAGAATATAAAGCAGAGCGCACAGTTTCAGCAGTATTCAAGGAAGAAAAGCAAATAGATGGCGCGATCCGCCGTCTGCTCGATCGCGGTGTGTCTCGCGATCATATTTCCGTGATGGGCAAAAATTTTCAATCCGAAACCAGAATCGCAGGCTTTATTACTAAGAAAGACCTGATTCTCGGAGGCCTCCGAAACGGCGCAATTTTTGGTTCTCTGTTTGGTTCATTTTTGAGCTTGCTAACAGGTGTTGGCGTGTTATTTATTCCCTTTGTGGGGCCTGTGGTAGCAGCAGGGCCTTTGGGTGCTGTATTAATTGGTGCTGCTAGCGGTGCGATCGCAGGTTCTGCTGGTGCCGGTTTAGTCTCCGCCTTAGCTACCTTGGGAATGCCTGAAGATAAGGCAACTATCTATCAAACCCGCTTGGAAGCAGGGGAATTTTTGGTGATGGCAGAAGTAGCCGCCGATAAATCGGGCGAAATTCAACTGCTGCTGGAAAGTGCAGGCGGTGAAGAAATCTCCGTCAACGACATGATTTTGCCCCGCGCCAGTACAGGTCGGTGTTCGAGCCCGGCTGACTTGTCCCCAGAAGTGCGATCGCACCTATCTGAGGAAGCTCAAAAAACATTTATTGAACGCTACAATAGAGCCTTTGACGAAACTAACGACGCAAGCAAAGCAGAACACGCCGCTTGGGATGCCATTCATCAGCAGTACGAAGAAAATGAGCAGGGCATTTGGACTAAACCTTTGGCAGCCGGTTTGAAAGCATAACGCCAAAATGCTTACCTAATTCCTGTTGGGGCGATACTGCCGCGCGAAGCGATCGCGTCAGTGAATCGCCCTATCTATTACTGTGCTAGAACTAAAGAAACCAGAGCGATCGCATTCAGGACTTTTTCAGTCACAATAAAGTAAAGGGTTGATTGACTTTGGCTTAGGCGACCCTGAAAAATGCACTCAAGGAAAAATTCATGCAGGCAGGTTGGCGAATTGGCTCTTTATTTGGCATCCCGCTATTTGTGGATTCCTCTTGGTTTGTGATTTTAGCGCTAGCAACCTTTGCCAATGCTAGAAATTACCAGGGAGCTTATGGGCCTGTGCTTTCTTGGGTCGCTGGATTTGCACTAGCTCTACTGCTATTTGGCTCCGTTCTCATGCACGAGTTAGGGCATAGTTTAGCCGCTATGTCTCAAGGTATTAAAGTTAATTCCATTACCCTATTTCTATTTGGCGGTGTTGCTTCTATAGAGCAGGAATCCAAAACTCCCGGTCAAGCTTTTCAAGTGGCGATCGCAGGCCCCGGAGTCAGCTTCGGACTATTTTTAATAGTTGGTTTAGCAGCTATAACTCTGCCACCATCTAGCTTGATCCGCGAACTGGCAGAACGAATATCCGAAATTAATCTAATTTTGGGTATATTTAATTTAATTCCCGGCCTACCCTTGGACGGCGGACAGGTTTTAAAAGCAGCAGTTTGGAAAATCACCGGTTCTCGCTTAGCTGGCGTTCGTTGGGCCGCGAAAACAGGGCAAGTTTTAGGTTGGTTAGCGATCGCATTAGGAGCATCACTCTTTTTGTTAGTTGGGCAACCAGGAGCCTTGTGGATTGGACTGATCGGCTGGTTTTGCCTGCGAAATGCCACCTCTTACAACCGCATAGCCGATTTGCAGTCAGCCTTACTGAAAACTAAAGCTGGCGATGCCATGAGCCGCGAATTTAGAGTAATTAATGCCGATCTCACACTTCGGCAGTTTGCCGAACAATACCTGTTAGAAACTTCCCATTCTCCAGTATATGTTGCTTCTGGCGACGGTCGCGATCGCGGCTTAGTTTCTGTTGACGATATCCGTTTTATCGAGCGCAGTCAGTGGGAAAAGCAAACCCTCAAAGATATTGTAAAACCATTGAGCGAAGCCATTGCTGTTGGCGAGAAATCATCTTTAGTCGAAGTAATTAACTGCATGGAATCCCATCAATTACGGCGCATTGTCGTACTGTCGCCAACTGGTTCTGTAGCCGGAACAATTGATAAGGGTGATATTGTAAGAGCAGTGGCAAAATACTTAAATGCCAAGATTACAGAAGCCGATATCAAGCGAATTAAGGAAGAGGGTAGTTATCCGCCAGGTTTACCGCTGAATGCAATAGCTAAATCAACAGAACAAAATTAAAAATCAGCAATTACCAATTACAAATTATGATCGCGGATTTTACAGATTACACGGATTACACGGATTAGTTAGAGTCACGATCGTTTACTCTGTGAAATCAGAGAAATCTGTAAAATCTGTGTATCCCAATTACCATTAGCCATTAGCCATTAGCCATTAGCAAAATAGCCTCCCACTCTTCCTCTGATAAAGGCTGCACCACTAAGTCAATATTGAAACAGCGCGTAGCTGCTACAGTCAAAGCCTCAACTACAATTTCAATCAAACTATCTCCCCGTTGAGATAAAGGTAATTGCACAGCCTTCCTTTCCTCACCAAATACCTGAGTAAATAAGCTATTATCTGGTTGCAAACGCATAGAACCATGCTGTAAAATAGAATTACCACGCCGCAATTGAGCGCTACCAATAAATTTACAACCCTCAGCCGAAACTAAATCGGCACCTGTTGCAGTACCAAAACAATTCGGGTTGTGAATGTAACCCCTTCCCGCCGAACCGTAGTACAAATCTAAACCAAGCGATCGCCAACCTTCTATCAAAAATTGGCAGATAATTTGATAAGCTTCTGTGCGATTTTTACCCAAGTCTGACGCAATTACAGCATAAGTTAAATCCCCTTGATGCAAGACAGCACGTCCACCACTAGGACGTTTAACTAATTCTAAAGAGATTCCTTGCCAAGTTATTTCCTGCCAAAATTCAGGCCAGCGCCGCTGATGATAACCTAAAGAAATCGCCGCTGGTTCCCAAGTGTAAAATCGCAAAGTTGGCGGATTTTTTCCCAAACGGTGTTGTTCTAGCAACCATTCATCAATTGCCATTTGAACGGTTCCAGATGCGGACATCAAGGGAATTATACGCCACATAAAAAATAGAAATTGGTAATTGGTAATTGGTAATTGGTAATTGGTAATTGGTAATTGGTAATTGGTAATTGGTAATTGGTAATACAGACAAACATCATTAAATGTAGGGTGGGCGCTCGCCGCCAAAAATATTGTAAGTTATAGCACAAATGGTGGTCGGCGAGCGCCCACCTTACAACTTACGAGGTAAAAGGAATTACCCAGTTAACAGTTAACAGTTAACAGTTAACAGTTAACCAAATTCAGCTTGCAAAGCGTCGTCATAATCATCAGCAATTGTTGCAACAACGGTAATAGCGCGGGAAATTTCCCCTGGCGATAACTCCGCTAAAGTGCGAGTTGATACTACTACAATTTGGCTATCAACAATTGCAAAATGAGATTCATAAGTTGACAGCCAGTTCATTTCTAGCAACTTCCGCATTAACAGTGGTTCATTCTTAGCAGGTAACGGCAGTACAGCAGCCCAAACAGTCAAAGAGTCATCTTCAGTTTCCCCTGTAAGTTGTACAAATACCTCAACGCTGCCATACTTAAATTCCCAACGATGCCCTCCTGTTTCATTTTTGCCGACCATTACTTTTCGATCGACGGCCATACTGGCAATGACAGTTTCAATCTCTTCTACATAGCTGATAGTCGTTGCATCAGAAATTAATTCATTGGTGATAATATCGGAACTGGAAAGGCTTTCCGTAGAAACTGTTTGTACGTTAGGATCGGTGGTAGTCATAAAACTGTGTAGTTTATTGTTTTGAGCTATAGCAACCGCCAAGGCGGTTAGGGTCTAGGGGTTAGGGGCTAGGGGCTAGGGAAAGAAGGGAAGAGAGTCAATAGTTTGGGCCATGAGTGAGTATCTTAACCGTTGTGGCGGTTGATATATATCTATAACAATAGTATCGCGTGTTATCATCGTTCTTATCACCAGAATTGGGAAAATTGCCCCCGGAGCGACATTCTGCTGAGATTGTTGATATGGTAGAGCTTAAATGTTGCAACATTCCCCTAATTAATTCTCAATGCTAAACTGGTTAAGCATCGTGAGCTATCTTCCCCTAAAAATAGGGAAATGCTAGAGCTTAAATGCTCCAACATTCCCCTATTTAATCCTCAATGCCAAAACGATTAAGCATCGTCATCGTGGGCAAAACGGCGGAAGAGGAAATCTAACGCATAATTCCGCAGATTATAATACTCTGGATCTTCCATGATTTGCACGCGATCGCGAGGACGCGGGAAAGGAATTTGCAAAACTTCACCAACTGTCGCCGATGGCCCATTAGTCATCATCACCAAGCGATCGGCCAAAAACAAAGCCTCATCAATATCGTGAGTAATCATCAACACCGTACAGCGATGATCGTTCCAAATTTTCAGCAATTCTTCCTGCAATTCTTCCTTAGTAATTGCATCCAAAGCCCCAAAAGGTTCATCTAAAATCAACACCTTTGGGCGAATTGCCAAAGCCCGCGCGATCGATACCCGCTGCTTCATCCCCCCGGAAATTTGCGGCGGTCTTTTCTCCGCAGCTTCAGTCAAGCCTACCATAGCTAAATGCTCTTTAACGATCGCATTTTTCTCGACTTTTGACTTATTGGGAAAGACAGCATTAACTGCCAAATAAACATTCTCAAACACCGTCCGCCAAGGTAGCAAAGCGTAACCTTGAAACACCACCATCCGATCGGGGCCAGGCTTAGTAATTTTCTGCCCATTAATCGTCACGCTACCTTGACTAGGATGGCTAAAACCCGACACCATATTTAATAGCGTTGACTTACCACAACCGGAGTGTCCGATAATTGTAATAAACTCTCCTTCGGCTATGTTCAAGTTGACATTTTCTAAAGCCTTATAACCATTTGGATAGGACTTATAAACATTGTCCATCACTAAAAAAGGCTGGCGGCGATCGTTTCCGACATTCAAATTTACTTTTGTCTTGTTTTGATTGAGAGCAGTGTTAATCATGACTTTGAAAAATTGTTAGTTGTTGACTATTGATTGTTGATGGTTGATTGTTCTTTGCTAGCGGTTAGTAGTTACAGGATTTACGCAAAAGCTCCGTAGCGCCGCCATCTTGGTAATGAATTGACCGCCAAGATGGCGGCGTTACGTAAGACCAATCACCGATGCTTTTTAAGCCGAACGACGACCAGAATCAAGTACAACTTCAGCCATTGTGAAATCGCGTTTAATTTCCAGGCTATTAAGATATCCAATCGGATCGTCAGAATTAAACACCGACCCATCAAACAAGGGAAGAGAACCGCGAGTATAAGTAATATCCGATAGCCCCAACTCTCGCGCCGCCGTACTAAAGGGGCCAACTCGCACCACCCGTTCCAGAATTTCGACCCAGTTGCGCGGAAATACCGTATCGCCCCAGCGTGCCATTTGTACCATGTGCCATAACTGTTCAGTACGACTCGGACGATTTACCCCGTCCCCATAAAATAAATGGTGGGCGTATTCCCGCATGGGAGTATCCAGATTACAAGCAGCAGAATTGGGATCGCCGAGTTGAATGTAATTTTTGTCAGTGGCGACATACTCGCGCCCCGCTACAATTTCGGCTACCTCAGCCGCGTGATTAGGATCGGCGCAATACTGAGAAGCTTCTAACAAGGCCTTAATTAAAGCAATGTGAGTATTGGGGTAAGCATTCGCCCACTCTTCCCGTACCCCTAGAATTTTCCCAGGATGTCCCGGCCACAGTTCCAAATCCGTCGCCACTGTAAAGCCTACGCCTTCCATTGAGGCCCGCAAGTTCCAAGGTTCGCCGACGCAGAAACCGTCAATAGTGCCGCCCTGTAAGTCAACGATCATTTGCGCTGGTGGGATGTTTTTCAGCAACACATCGCGATCGGGGTCAATTCCCCCAGCGGCTAACCAGTACCGCAGTAACAGATTGTGCATTGACGAAGGGTGAACGATCGCCATCCGATGAGTTTGTGCTGGCGTTCTTTGCAGCATGGCTTTAAAGTCTGCCAGGGTATAAATCCCTTGGTCGTAAAACCGCCGAGCGAGGGTGATTCCGTTACCGTTGCGGCTCATAGTGAGGGCTGTAACTGTTGGTATCGGCTTCTCTTGATGGCCTCCTAAGCTTAACCAGACAGCCATGCCAGAGGGCATTTGCGCGGCATCTAAGTAACCGCCAGCGATACCATCGACGATGCCGCGCCAACTGGTTTCGCGGACGAGGTGAACTTCATCAAGGCCGTGTTTGGCAAATAGACCTTTTTCTTTGGCGACGGCGAGGGGAGCACAGGCGGCGAGGGGGACGAATCCGAGTTCCAGGTTGACTTTTTCGAGGCCGTGACGGGCGATCGCGGGTACTTTTCTCGCCCTTAATTTTTTCACCCGTTTCTGCTGGTTAAGGAAGTAAATCATTTCGCTACGTAGAGCGTAATAACTGGGGTGTGAGACTACTTCCATGCGTTTGCGGGGGCGGGGGATGTCTACTTCGAGAATGCCGCCTATTTTCGATTCTGGGCCGTTAGTTAACATGACGATGCGATCGCTAAGTAACACGGCTTCATCTACATCGTGTGTCACCATCAAGGCACTAATTTCGTACTCTTGGCAAATTTCCATTAATTTTTCTTGCAAATTGCCGCGAGTTAAAGCGTCTAAAGCACCGAAGGGTTCATCTAATAGCAAAAGTTTAGGACGTAAGGCCAGAGCACGCGCGATCGCCACGCGCTGTTTTTGTCCTCCTGATAGCAATGCAGGCTGTTTCTCGGCGTGGGGAGTTAAACCCACCATGTCAATGTGTTTTTGAATGATATCGAGGCGTTCCGCTTTGGGTAAGCCTTTCATCACCGAATCTACGGCGAGAGTAATGTTTTCTCTGACTGTGCGCCAAGGTAGTAGGGAATAGTTTTGAAAGACTACCATGCGATCGGGCCCTGGCTGGGTAATTCTTTGGCCTTCAATTGTGACTAATCCTTCTGTCGGTAAATCCAAACCGGCGACCATATTTAGCAGAGTAGATTTGCCACAGCCAGAGTGTCCGATTAAGGAGATAAACTCGCCTTTTTTAATTTCGAGGTCGATGCCTTTGAGGGCAATGTATTTGCCACCATCTGATAAATTAAAGACCTTTTCGAGTTGTTCTACTGCAATTAAAGTTGACATTTTTTCTTGCCTGTGTGTAGATTTTAGGTTTGCTATCTGCATTCTTAGTTAGCAGTAACAGCTTAGGTCGCCACCAGAGGTTAAAACCCCTGTCTCATAGCTAAAGTCGGTTTTAACCGACTAAAAAATAGTTAGTGGATTAAACATTTCCAGCAACTCTTGTAGAGTAAGCATCCTGCCTGCTTTTCCGAGTCTTTTCTGGAGATATCTATAGTCGTCTTCAGACGACTTTCGCTATTAGGCAGGGGTTTTAACCCCTGACTGACAGACAAATTTGTTTGGCAAGCATTGCACAGTTATCAGTTAACAGTTATCAGTTAACAGTTAACAGTTAACAGTTAACAAAACTACTTCCCTTGAGGGGGAGCAATCTTTTGCTGCAACCAAGCCATCAACCGATCCAGAATCAAACCAACAGCGCCAATGTAAACTACAGCTAACAAAATTTCGCTGATGTAGTTTTGCTGGTAAGCATTCCAAATAAAGAAGCCAATACCAGTAATCCCCGACATCACAATTTCTGCTGCAATAATCGCTAACCAAGCCAAACCGATCGCAATTCTTAAACCAGTAAAAATGTAGGGAAGTGCTGAAGGAAACAAAATATTTAGATAATATTCCTTCCGAGAAAGTTGCAGCACTTTGGCAACGTTATTATAATCATCAGGGATTTGGCGAACACCTTCAGCCGTGTTGATTAAAATCGGCCAAACTGAAGTTACAAAAATCACGAACAAAGCCGCAGGTTCGTTTTGTTGCAAGGCGGCCAAAGCAATCGGAACCCATGCCAAAGGTGCAACCATTCTCAGGAATTGAAAAATTGGATCTAAAGCTTTATTAAGAAAAGGATTTGTACCTACCAAAACCCCCGTACCAATTCCCACAACTGCTGCCAGAGTGTAGCCTTTCGCCACCCGTTCCAAACTTGCTAAAGTTTGCCAAAACAAGCCAACTCCATAAGTTTTGGAGTTCATAAAAGGATACATCAGCAAAATCCGTGTCCGTTCATCAGTCCACAGGCTGCTTGGCCCTGGTAGCTTGATAATTCCAGAACTTGATAGAAATTGCCAAACAAAGAGAAATCCCAGCACTCCCAAAATTGGCGGCAATATATTATGAGAATTCTTCTTCCAAAACTCACCCAGAGCACCTTGTGCATCAACTCCTGCTCTCCGATTTGTACTTACAGCCATCCTACTAATCTCCTATGTTTTTGCTATTGTTTTGCGAGACTAACAGGACTTACACAACTGGCACATATCGTCGGGTGTTCTACTAAGCTGAAACCCTCGATACTCGTTATAGAATTTCGTCTGACACACTCTACAAGTCGATTTGAGTGTGACAGTTGCGTAAGCCCTGACTAAATTTTGGGTTAACTATTAACGGTTAACGGTTAACAGTTAACAGTTAACCGTTAACTGTTAACTAAATCAAACTTTTTTAATTGCCAAACTCTTGAGATAATCTTCGGGTTTGTCTGGATTAAATTCTTTACCGTCAAAGAACTTTTCCACACCGCGAGATGTACTTGTGGGAATGTCAGCATCAGCAACTCCTGCTAATTTGGCTGCTTTCTTCCAAATATCTTCGCGGTTGACTTTATCGATGATTGTCTTTCGATCTGCTAAGGTGTTTGTCGGCAGAAAACCCCAGCGCACGCTTTCAGTTAAGAACCACAAGTCGTGACTTTTGTAGGGATAAGAAACGTTCCCGATTCCATCATGCCAGTACAACGGACTGCTTTTGAAGTCATTAATTTCTGGTTGACCATCACCCATGACATACTTGCCTTCATAGGGTGGTATCAAAACGTCGGGAGCTACGTCAAAGAAGTTTTTACCGGAAACAATGGCAACTAATTCGGCACGATGTTCTGGTTTATCGCACCACTGTTGCGCCTCAATTATTGCTGCTAATAAGGCTTCTGTGGCTTTCGGATGTTTGTCTACCCAGTCGCCACGAATTGCTAGATATTCCTCTGGATGACCTTTCCAGATTTGGGCAGTTAAGGCTGACATGAAGCCAATCTTTTCTTTAACAATTCGCAAAGGCCAAGGATCGCCGGTACTGAAACCATCCATGCTACCGGTTTTCATATTGGCAACAGTTTGTGCCGCTGGTACTGTTAGCAAGCTAACATCTGTATCGGGATCGATGTTACTAGCTGCTAGCCAGTAACGAATCCATAAATCTTGATTAACTTTAGGAAAAGTGTAGGCTGCTTTGAAGGGAGTTCCGGCTTTAGCTAGACCTTTAATGTAGTCTTGGGCTCCTTGTTCTAGTTTAAGTCCGATGCCTTTGCCTTCGTGTTTGGCCGCGATCGCAATTCCATTTCCCTGAGTGTTCAACTGAACCAGCACATACATTGGGATTTGGGCGCTGTTTTTGGTAATCAGACCTTGGCTAATCATATAAGGCATGGGCATTTGCCACTGACCGCCATCTATACCACCACCCGCAGAACCAATTTCTACGTTATCTCTAGCCGAACCCCAGTTAGCTTGCTTGGCAATTGTAACTTCGGTCATGCCATATTTGGCAAAAAAACCTTTTTCTTGGGCAATAATTAACGGTGCTGATTCAACGATGGGAATATATCCCAAAGTGATTTTTGTAGTTTCGATGCCTTCGACTCTTTTCTCGTTGGTAACAGCAACTACTGAAGTGGCAGCACCGCCGCCAGCGCTGGCATCGGCAACGGGTTCTGGGGGATTTCCCAAACAACCTTTAAGCAGTATTGAACCCAGGGCTGATGCACCTGCTGTGGCGATAAATTTACGCCGAGAAAGGGTAGAAAATTGATCTGAAAACTTAGTCATAGCCTAGCCTCGCTGCAATTCATAATCTTCTGTAACGACATTCACTGAAGGTTATCAAAGCGCTTTTTTGATGTTCGCTAATTGAGGTTTAGCGAACTATTTCGAGCGCAGGTAGGCAGGAACTAAAGATTTATTGCTAGAGCATAAGTCTTTAAACTATCCCTGCTGACTTGACACTTTTAATTAAAGCGATATTTTGATTGTCCGAGTTGTGTGAGCTACCCTTGTTGGGAGCAGCACGTTTTCTTGACTTGGTTACTCAGTGTACCGTAATCTTACGGAAATGATAAAACAATTATTAAATTTGATTGATAAGTAAATGTTTTATCATTTCGCGATCGCTCAACTAAGTAACCGCTGCTTTGTTCGTGTTCCTCAAAAAAGCCGCATTAGTTGGGTGGGTCAAAGCGGTTAACCGAGAGCGCAACGCCAATCATAGGCAAAGCGACACCGAAACAGATCAACCACTGATCCAGATTCATTGGGGCTGTCTGAAACACCTGATTTACAAATGGGGAATTAGCAAAAATTATCTGTAAAATCACAGCGACGACAATTCCCAATCCCAAAGCGGGAGCCCCGCTAACTTCCTCTTTCGAGCCGCCAAATTTAGCCAACAATGAAGGCAAAAACTGACTCAGACTCAATAGGTAAAAAATTCTGCCCATTACCAAGGCTTGAATAGCCATTGTTCGCGCCAGTTCCAGAGTACCCCAAGGAGCCTGACGTACCCATTCAAACATCCCAAAAATTAAAGTCCAGTTGTAGAGGGAAATCGCCAAGATCCTTTTGATCCGATTTACTGTCAAGAAAGGTTCGTTAACTGGTCGCGGTTGCTGTTTCATCACCCCTGGAGACTTCGGCTCGAAAGCTAGGGGTACTGTCATAGTGATGGAGTTGAGCATATTCAGCCAGAGAATTTGCAGGGATAAAATTGGCAATTCTCGACCTAAAAGGGTGCTCAGTAAAATCGTCATTGATTCTCCACCATTGACTGGGAGAATGAAGCTAATGGCTTTGAGGAGATTTTTGTAAACCGATCGCCCTTCTTCCACCGCAGATTCGATCGAAGCAAAGTTATCATCGGTCAAAATCATGTCAGCCGCTTCTTTGGAAACTTCCGTACCGCTACCCATCGCAATCCCGATATCGGCTTGCTTTAAGGCGGGCGCGTCGTTAACGCCGTCTCCTGTCATCGCCACAATTTCGCCTTTGTGTTGTAAGGCTTCTACTAGGCGAAGTTTTTGTTCGGGGGCGACGCGGGCAAAAACTGAGCCGGCTTCTACGGCTTCGGCGAGTTCGTTTTTGCTCATTTCGGCGAGTTGAGCGCCGGTGTAGGCGACAAGTTCCCGGTTATGCTTGGTTTTGCGAAATCCCATACGACGGGCGATCGCTTTAGCAGTAGCAATATGATCGCCGGTGATCATTTTGACTTGAATACCAGCGGTTTGACAGGCTTGAACGGCGGCGATCGCTTCGGCTCGCGGCGGATCGATCATCCCTTGCAACCCTAAGAAAATCAAGTCGGATTCTAAATCTGAATGATCGACGGAATTTTGGTTTTCAGGTACGGGCTTTTTTGCTAAAGCTAAGACGCGCAAACCTTGACGCGCCATTTCACCGACTTGATGGTGAATTTCTGCGGATTCAACTTCTGTTAGATTTCCCTGTTTGTCAAGACTAGAACCGCAACGAACTAATATTGATTCGACGGAACCTTTGACATACAAAATTTTACCGCTGGGAGTTTGATGCAAGGTTGCCATGTATTGAAACTGCGACTCAAAGGGAATTGAATCGAGTCTTGGCATTGATTTTGCCAAATTTTGTTGACTCAATCCTGCTTTTTTTGCCGCAGCAATTAAGGCTCCTTCTGTAGGATCGCCGACCACAATCCAATCATCATCTTTACATTCCAGGTAAGAGTCATTACAAACTAATCCAGCTTGCAAACATTCTTGTAATGTGGGAGCTTGACTAATATTAATTGGCAGTTGATTGAGTTCAATTTCACCTTCGGCGCTGTATCCAGTGCCGGTAACTGAGTAGGATACGCCGCCAGAGTAAATTTCTTGCACCGTCATCTGGTTTTCTGTCAGGGTACCGGTTTTGTCGGAACAAATAACGGTAGCGCCGCCCAGGGTTTCGACTGCTGGTAACTTACGCACGATCGCGTTACGAGTTGCCATTCGGGAAACGCCGACGGCGAGAGTAACCGTGATGACGGCGGGTAAGCCTTCGGGAATCGCACCCACAATCAAGGCGACGGCGGGTTCAACTGCTTCTTTAAAGGCGGAAAGCCCTGGTGCGACTGGTTGCCCTAACCTGACGGCGAAGGTTAAGCTGGCCATTGCTAGGACGAAAAACAACCAGTTTTGACTGAATTGGTTAAATTTGCGGGTTAAGGGGGTAGTTAGATCGATATGCCGATCTAAAAGTTGAGAGATTTTGCCGGTTTCGGTGTCGTTGGCGATCGCCACCACAATACCGCTACCTTGACCAAAAGTGACAAAACTACCCGCATAAGCCATATTATCCCGTTCTGCTAGTGGCGTTTCTACAGGCAGAACCAAGTCTCCAGATTGTCCTAATTCTTTTTCGACCGCAACGGATTCGCCTGTTAGTCCCGATTCGTCGATTTGCAAGTCTCGCACTTTTACTAAGCGCAAGTCTGCGGGTACTTTATCGCCGGAAGTTAAGGTAACTAAGTCACCAACCACAAGTTCTTTGGAAGGAATTTTTAATTTTTTTCCACCTCGAATAACTGTAGCTTCGGTGGTGACAGCTTGGGCTAGGGCTTCGATTTTTTTCTCTGCCCCTGCTTCTTGGATAAAGCTAATAATGGCATTGGTGGTGGTTACACCCCAAATTACACTAGCATTCAGCCATTCTCCAATCACTGCTTTGATTAAACCTGCACTCAGCAAGATAATCAGCAAAGGTTGGTTGAATTGTAAGATGAATTTTAACCAGGGGGGTTTCCCGGCTTTTACTGTTAGTTCGTTTGCCCCAAATTTTTGTTGCCGACTGGCAACTTCTGCCGGATCTAAGCCGCTTTCTATGTTAGTGCCTAGAACCTTTACGACCTTTAACCTGTCTAAATAGTGCCAGGATTGTGTCTCCGAAAACTTAGTCATAGCCTAGCCTCGCTGCAATTCATAATCTTCTGTAACGACATTCACTGAAGGTTATCAAAGCGCTTTTTTGCTGTTCGCTAAACTGGGTTTAGCAAACTATTTCTAGCTCAGGTAGGCAGGAAGGAACTAAAGATTTATTGATAAGTCTTTAAACTATCCCTGCTGACTTGACACTTTTAATTAAAGCGATATTCTGATTGGTCGAGTTGTATGAGCTACCCTTTTTGGGAGCAGCACGTTTTCTTGACTTAGTTACTCAGTGTACCGTACTCTTGCGTAAATGATAAAACAATTATTAAATTTAATTGATAAGTAAATGTTGTAGGATAATACTATTAACCAAACAAATAGAATTTATTTAAATAATCAGTCTTGATTATAAGATTGATGGTAAGTCTGTTTTCAGGTAATGCGTTGCTTTAAAACCGACTGGCGATCGCAGAGCGTGTTATAGCAACCGCCACAACGGTTAGGACATTCTCAATCCCCCAAACCATTTCTAGTATTGCATTTTCCTCCTGCCTCCTGCCTTCTTCCTCCTGCCTCCTGCTATAGCAACCGCCACAACGGTTAGCACACTAGCTCATGGCCCAAACTATTGACTCTCTTCCCCTTCTTTCCCTAGTCCCTAGTCCCTAGCCCCTAGC
>NZ_JAQMUA010000328.1:0-31856 GCF_028330895.1 Kamptonema animale CS-326
CCCGACCCTCAGAACCGGAATCTGATGCTCTATCCACTGAGCTACGTGCCCTCGCTTTTTTGAATTATAGCACGTCTGTCGGCAAAATGGAGTGAGTGAGAAAAATTGGCGATCGCATCCCTGAACTACATATTTTAGAGCTGGACTTCCCGCAAATTGTATTCAAAAATACTTTTTTTAGCTTTCGGCTGTCCTCGTCCCCCGAATTTCGGGGGACTTATAGAGGGTATCCTAGCAAAATTCAAGCTGTGCGATCGCGGAATTTCTCGCATCCTCTATCCTGTCAATCAAAGCTTTGAGAGAAGCTTTTTCTGGGAATGCAAATCTGCGATCGCTTAAATGATCGAAAGCTTCCCATTCGCCGCTAACTTCCATATCTTGCCACAAAAACCAGTCTCGATAGATTTCGCCAGTATCAATATCATCGCACAAAGCCAGCCAATCATCTCCTGTCAAAGCATCTGCATTTAACGCCACTAACTCCAACCAAGCTAATGCAATGCAGCTATCTAAATCGGAATTATCCTTAACTGATTCAGATTGATTAGGGGTAGCTAGAGGTGAACAAAGAATAGTTTCCATGATTGTTACCTGGGTTGTTAAATAACTGTTCGATCTGTTAATTCTTGGGAAGATTTAGGTGAATAGTGAAATCAAAAATGGTAAGTCCGATCGCTATTCACCGAAAGCAATTAACTACTACTTAGAAACACAATTGAGCATTCGTAAAGTAGCTGCGGCTGCATAATTACGCTTCGCTCCGGCATCTGGGAAAAACTGATTACCACTTTCATTCAAAGGAGAAGCTACAGAGCAATAACCCGACATTTGATTAATTGTGGAAGCGGCCCAGTGATTAGGGGTATCTGAGAAAGTTTTAATTGGTTGTGTGGGGGATAAATTGGGAGATTGACCTTGCAAAGTCAAACCGAATTCTGCTGCTTTTCTTAGGACTGCCATCATTTCAGCACGAGTGACAAGTTGCTGCGGTTTAAACGTCCCATCTTCATAGCCGCTGACAATCTTATTATCCTGTGCAAATTTGATTTTAGCAGCACTCCAGCGGGAAGCTTCAACATCAGCATAAGGACGAGATGAAACTTGAGTGGGAATATTTAAATTAGCACCCTTGACTCGTTTCAAAGATTCCAAGACTAACGACACCAGTTGCTCCCTAGTTAAAGCTTCTTGAGGGCGGAAGGTATTATCGCTGAATCCAGCAACGAATCCCAGGTCTACAGCCTGTTGAATTTCTTTAGAATAGATATCGCTACTGATATCTTTAAAAGCAGTAGTAATAGGCGGTGTATCAGTCCCATTATTTACAGTTCCCGGAGCAGTTTGATTGCTGGCTAAATAAAAGTGTCCAAGAGTTTTACCGTCATAAGCTCGTTTAGCAAAACGCCATTCTGGATCGAGAAAAACCTTCATAAAACCGCTAGTTACACCCCGCGTTCTACCAATCACAACAGGCTGATAATTGGGATCGTTAGGACTGCCGACAAGCAGAACATCGCTGCCATTATTCTGTAAACTTAAACTATATTTTAATGCCAAATCAGTACCAGCCATGCGGATAGAATAACCATTGCTATCTGTGGCGCGGCCGCAAAGACCAGTGAAGTCAAAATTTAACAGCAACGGATCGATGGTAACGGGGTTAGAACCGCTTTCGCTCCAGCAAGAACGCGCCTTAGATATTTGTTCTAAAACTAACAGTTGGTGGCCGCCTAAACCGCGTGGAACTGCAACGGCAACAACGCTGTTTTGGTCAATTTCTGTTTGGTCAAATTTATAAGCTGCGGCAGCTTGATTTAAAGTATTGATTGTGAAGATAGCGGCGGTACCGAAAGCGGCCATTGCCAGTCTGCGTAAAATATTCATTTTGTATTCCCTGTTTGCTTGATGTCACTACTTTAAAAAATTGGAGAGGGGTTCCGCGCAGGAGATTAGGGAGTTAAAAAATATTTTTAGGTAAAATCATTGAAAACCTTACAACTACTGACTGGAGAGGGTTTGAGTCGGTTACTGTCAAAAATGTGGCTAAAAATTAACTTCCTTAAATTAGGGCGAGTTTCCTATCTCCCTTAAAATCGTCTAAAATACCAAGTTAAGGCGTTAAACTCGGTTTTCGGTAAAAGAGAAGTGCTCAAGTCAAAACGCGATCGCGGTCGAATTCTTACCGCCTCTGGGTTGAAAAAAATTAATGAGGCGATTCAGGAGTGGTCTGACCAGAACAACCTCAAAGGCACGCTAGCGGAGGTAGAGGCGGAGTCGGGTGTCGGCGCTGATACTGTTAGCAAAATTCGGCAGGGCCGAGATGGAGCCGACCTCAGCAAAATTCGCCAGTTATTCGCGACTTTTGGGCTCACCCTGGAACCAAGCGATCACAATTCTGCTAAACCTGAGAGCAACCAGACAACTACGGAATTTACAGTTAGTAATGATATTCCTTTACCTACGGCAGAACCAGAATTGCCGGGGGGACAAGTCGATGTAAATTCTAGATTTTATGTGGAACGACCACCAATTGAAGAACGCTGCTATGAGACAATTTTGCAATCAAGTGCATTAATTCGGATTAAAGCTCCGAGACAAATGGGTAAAACTTCTTTACTTTCTCGGATTTTAGATAGCGCTTCACGTCAAGGTTATTGCACAGTTCCCCTGAGTTTTCAGCTAGTAGATAAAGGCGTGTTTGCAAATTTAGATAAATTTTTAAAGTGGTTTTGCGCTTATATCGGGCGAGAATTGAACTTGCCGAATCAATTAGATGATTATTGGGATGATATTTTTGGCAGTAAGGTTAATTGCAAAGATTACTTTGAAAAGTATATATTACCGCAAATTGATAGTCCGGTAGTTTTAGGTTTAGATGAAATAGACAGGATTTTTCAATATACGGATATTGCTGAAGATTTCTTGGGATTACTACGAGCTTGGCATGAAGAATCAAAACGCCGAGAGATTTGGAAAAAACTAAGATTAATTGTGGTTCACTCCACAGAAGTTTACATTCCTATGAATATCAATCAATCCCCTTTCAATGTGGGGTTGCCAATAGAATTACCAGAGTTTAACGCTCAACAAATCGCAGATTTAGCGCAGCGGCATGATTTGAAGTGGTCAGAGCAAGAAGTGTTAGAATTGATGGCAATAGTGGGGGGAAATCCTTATCTAGTGCGAGTAGCATTATATCACATTTCACGCCAGGACTTGACCCTTGAACAGCTCAAGGAAACTGCTTTTGGAGAAGGTGGAGTTTATAGCGATCATCTACGCAGGCAGTTGTGGAATTTGGAACAGTATCCAGAATTGACGGCGGGAATGAGAGAAGTAGTTATGGCGAGTTCTTCGGTACAGTTAAAAACGATGCAGGCATTTAAATTAGAAAGTTTAGGGTTGGTAAAATTACAAGGTAATGAGTGCAGTCCGAGATGTGAATTGTACCGCCGATATTTCAGCTTGCACTTGAGTCAAAATTTGCGAGATAATGGGACTATAGATTAATAGCATCTGGTAAAAACTCAGCATCTAGAATTTGGTTAATACTATAGGGGCACTCTGCTGGAAAAGTATCTATAGGAAATTCAGTTTCATTGGTGGCTGCCTTTTTACCCCGGCGGTAGCACTCGCCTAAAACTTCTTCTAGAGCGGGGTTAAGACTAGGACTATCTAGCAGTAAATCTTCAATCCGGTTGCGTTGTTTATCAATCGTATTTCGCCAAGAGCTACTTCGCAAACTAGACTGAAATTGCCACTTGAGTAAATGCTGTAACAACACTTCTAATCGACTTTTTAACTCCCGCCGCTCAGATTTTCCCAAGCTTTCAATTTCCTCAATAACAGCTTCCCATTCTACCTGTTGAAATTGCCCAGTACGAAGCAAATGCACGGTTTTTTCTGTCCATGCCACAAAGTCCGCGTTATACAACTGAGCTATGTTTTTCGGCATCGGGGTCATAAGCTCCTTAAATCCCATGTAATGGGATAGACTTAACTTAGTTTACCTTTATTTTAATGAATTTAGTAACAAAACCATCCTACTATCAAGTCGGCGGGAGTCTAACAGGTGACGCTTGCAATTATGTGAAGCGCCAAGCAGATGACGACCTCTACAGCGCATTAAAAGCTGGGGAATTTTGTTATGTTTTGAATTCCCGCCAGATGGGTAAATCAAGTTTACAGGTACGAACAATACAAAGACTAAAAGCTGAGGGAATCGCCTGTGCAGCTATTGATATGTCAGAAATTGGCAACCGGGGCGTGACTCCTGAACAATGGTATGCTGGTCTAATTCGCACCATAGAAAATAATTTTAATCTCTCAGATGTGGTCAATGTCCGAACTTGGTGGCGAGAGCGCGATTTTTTAGCACCTGTGCAGCGTTTGAGCGAGTTTATAGAAACTGTAATGCTGGCTAATATTAGCAGTAATATTGTAATTTTTATCGATGAAATTGATAGCATTCTTGCCCTTGATTTTCCGGCAGATGATTTTTTTGCTCTCATTCGCTCTGGCTACAATAAACGTCCTAATAATTCAGAGTACAATCGTCTCACTTGGGTACTGTTGGGGGTGGCATCTCCCAATGATTTGTCTACAGATAAAGGTTCCAGCAGTACACCTTTTAATATTGGCAAGGCAATTGAATTAGCAGGTTTTGATGAAGAAGAAGCACAACCTTTAACTGCGGGGTTGGCTGCGGTGGCGGAAAATCCCCAGGCTATTCTTAGAGAGGTTTTATACTGGACTGGAGGGCAACCTTTTTTGACCCAAAAGGTTTGTAAACTTATAGGGGAAAGTACAGATTTAATCGAAAGTTCGTTGCAACTTACTCCTAAGTTATTCGTTGAAAAAGTGGTAAGTCAGAGGGCGATCGAAAATTGGGAATCTCACGATGTGCCAGAACACCTTTCGACAATTAGGGATCGCATCCTTAGAGAAGACCAACATATTGTTAGACGGTTAGGGTTATATCAGCAAATTTTACAACAGGGCGAAATTGCCGCTGATGGTAGCCCAGAACAGATGGAGCTGCGGCTATCAGGATTAGTCGTTAAACGTGGAGATAAATTAAAAGTATCCAACCTAATTTACCAGCATATTTTTGATATAAAGTTTGTGGATTATGAATTAGAAAAGCTACCACCTTACTCTCAGGCAATGAAAGCATGGCTAAATTCTAATTGTCAAGATTCTTCTCAGTTATTACAGGGTGAGGATTTGCAGTTAGCATTAGTCTGGGCTGCTGGTAAAAGTTTAAGAAATCATGATTTTCAATTTTTGACAGCTAGCCAACAAGTAGTTTTAGACGAGCGAAAACAAACTCTAGAATCTGCTAAAATTGAGACTGAAAAAGCCAGAATTAATGCTGTAAAAGCTAAGACGGAAGCAGCAACTTCAAAGCAAAAAGCTAAACAATGGATTGGGATAGGTTCTGGTATATTGGCGGCATCTTTGGTAGGTGCAATCAGTTTTTCAACTTTAGCTTATCAGCGGTTTCAACTCGCACAGACAAGTATTGAAATAGAACAAAATGGGACGGATGCTTTACTTTTGGCGATCTCTCAAAATTCAGAAAATAGCCAAGCTTTATTAGAGGCTTTACCGAGAGCGATCGCAGCGGGTCAGAAGTTGAGAGCATTGGTGAAGAATGAGCCAGTTTTGCAGCGGTATCCAGCCACAAGACCTCTATTAGCTTTACAGGTAATTCTCGATAAACTCGACGCACAAAAGCATTTCCAAGGGTCTTTTATTCAAGGAAGAGAGATGGCTTGGCAAGGTCACATTGGTGCTGTCACCAGTGTTAGTTTCAGCCAAGATGGACAGTTTCTGGCGACGGTTGGAGTAGATAATTCTGTAAGGCTGTGGAATCTATCAGGGAAGAAGACTTATGAATGGAAAGCTTTACAAGAGTCAATTAATAGCCTGATTTTTAGCCCTGACGGAAAATATCTAGCCACAGGTGGAAGAGATGGGACTGTCAAATTATGGAATTTATCAGGTCAAAAAATTTATGAATGGAAAGCGGTTAAAGGAGCAATTACCAGTATTAGTTTTAGCCCTGATGGGAAGCTTTTAGCTGCTGCTGGTATAGAGGATGCTGCAAGGTTGTGGAATCTTTCTAAACTGCCAAACTCGATCGCCTCTGGTGTTACACTCCCAGGGAATAATGGTTTAGTTAGAAGCGTAACCTTTAGCCCCAACGGAAAATTTTTAGCGACTTTAGATGGCAATTCTACAGTCCGGCTTTGGAATATCTCAGGAAAGTTAGAAGAAACTTTGCCCACCCAAGCTATTAGTATTAGCTTTAGCTCTTCCCAGCAGCAAAGACTCTTTGCTACAGTGACTTTAAACGGTAAATTGGGGCTTTGGGATATGTCAAAAAAGGATTTATTTAAGGAGATAGAGACTTTGCATTTAGATACTAAGTTAGTTAGCTTTAGCCCCGATGGAGAGCGTTTTGCGACTGTAGGAATTGATAAGACGGTGCGGCTGTGGAATTTAGCGGGGCGACAAGTTGCTCAATTTGATTTTAACGAGAATGTGGTTAATGTAAGCTGGAGTCCTGATGGTAAAAAACTTGCTGTAGCAGGCAGTAATGGTACTATTTGGCTGAGGCGGATTGAAACTTTAGAGGAATTGCTGGCGCAAAGCTGCAATTTTTTAAGCGCTCAACCTAATTACGCAACTAGAGTTTTAAGTATGTGCAAATTTTAGTCAGATCGCCCTGACTATCTAAGACCGCTAAAAAGATGTATAATTATTTCTACGCTTGCTGTTTTGCCGTAGCGATCTGAATATACTCCTGGCTTACGATAAATTCAAAACTCGCCACTCAAAATCCCCTAAGATTTTAGAGGTGGTAGTTGAATTAAAGGGTTTTTAGAAGCTGGAAGTTCGCTGGAGGCGGAGTAATTAGGATCGTTTGGATCGGAGACGAGATCGACTTCTACATGACGGGCATTTTGCCCTTTGGCGAGTAAGTCAACAGCATCTCCCAAGGCAGAGGTTAAACTTTTACGAGTTTCGGCGTGGTGTAATTGTTCTGCTTTGAGGGCGGATGCTAAGTTATTGATTTCTTCGCGGGCGCGATCGCGTTCCAAAAGTACCTCTATAAGTTTCGCTTTTACTTCTTCCAGGGTTTGCAGTTGTTCAACCTGTTGGTTGAGTGCAGTTACAGCCTTATTTTCATCGGCTATGCTGGAGGAGAAACTTTGAAGTTTCTGAATTTGTGCTTGCAAAGCTGCGATCGTTTGCTGATTTAGCTTAGCTTCGGCTCGTCGCTGCTGTGCTTCTGTGTTATAAAGTTGTCGCCATTGGCCCGCACTCTCTAAGGCTGCTTCGCGATCGCGCACAACTTCTGTTAACTGCTGTTGCAGAGCCTTAATTTCATTTAACCACTGCCTGATATCCTGAGTCATATCCAGTTTTAATTACTAATTGCTAATTACTAATTGCTAATTGCTAATCGATGGTTGGGCGATGTCCAACTTACTGTTCTTTCCACCTTTTTTTAAGCATAGCTAGGGAGGATTTCAGAGGTTACTTCATAATCCTTAGAACCCCCCAAGTCCTATTAAAAAAGGGGAAAAGAAAATTGCACATCCTGCCAGTTGCTAGTTATCCTGCCATCAGGCATCAGCCATAATGAACATTTTTTCTACTTTGCGCCACCTTATTTTAGCTATGTTTCAGGTGCTTTGGAGACTCCTGAGACGCATAATTAGGCGATCGCGTCATTTTTTCAATTTCTTTAGCCACCTAAACTGGACAACCCTCAAGGAAGTTGGCGATCGTGCTGGAAAGCAGCGCTTGCTGGGATTGTCCGCTGAAATGGCCTACAATGCCATGTTAGCTCTATTCCCTGCGCTTTTAGCTGCGATCGCAGCAATTGCTTTATTTGAATCCTTACAGTCCACACTTTATCAAATGGCGCGGCTGTTAGGGGAGATAGTCCCGAATGAAGTTCGCACTTTAATTCGTAGTTTAATCCAAGAAATCCTCCAAACTCGCAACCAAGAGATATTTTCTGTCAGTTTTATTGGGACACTTTGGGCATTTTCTGGAGTTTTAAGTGCAGCGATGGCTGCTCTCGATCAAATCCATCAAATTCCTGCCGATCGAACTAGACCTTTTTGGAAAGCGAAACTTGTTTCTATAGGGTTAAGTATCGGGACAATTATGCTATTAATTTTAGCTTGCGGAGTTGTATTTATCAGCGATCTAATTGTACAAATTGTAGCTCGTCAAAGTTGCTTTCTAGAAGCCGTATCAAATTGCCCGTTCCAAGATATCTCTAATTGTCAATTACTACCCCTCCAATCTTGTCCGCTAGAGTCAAAGTTGTTAGCTGTTTGGAAGTTGTGGCGCTGGCCAATTACTTTAGGAATTGTATCATTTGCCTTCGCCTTTATCTATCGCTATGGGCCCAGTCATCACCGCCGAGGAACGCCGATTTTGCCCGGAGCAATTCTCGCCGCTATTTGTTGGGCAGGAATCTCTGGTTTATTGCGGTTTTATGTTTCTCATTTTGGGAATTATAACTGGACTTATGGCACGATTGGAACTTTTATTATTTTGCTATTATGGCTTAATTTCAGCTCTTTGGTAATGCTTTTAGGTGCTCAGTTAAATGTGACTGTCGGCAAGGCGATGAAAAGGAAGAGGTAATTGCTAATTAATCAGAAAAGTTTTTTCTTCCTTCTTTTCACCATGCCATATCACCTTCTCTGGAGAGTGCTTAGAATTCCCGTTCCAATAGAAAGTAAAAGCAGCAGCCATAAAATACCGCCAGGAATGAATGTTAGTATGCCAAAACCTCTAAGTAACCAAATGATAAGGGTAATACCTAGTATAATACCGAAAATACGGGTAAATAATGGAACCCGAAGCTTACGAGAATTAGTCATGTTCAATATCAAAAATTTGTCTGCATTGACGATGCTTTGTTGTTGCTGAGTGGCTATCAGTTTTATGGGTTATTATGTGCCTAAGCCATCGGATTAAATATAAATGTCTTCCTTCCAGAAAAAATTGTAATCCTAATCTGTTTGGTGAAAACCCAGGACAACTTCCTTGTCAGACCCTTCGGCAAAGATGTTGGCGATCGCCTCACACTCACTCTTACTCTGATAATACACATTAAGATATTTTTGTCAATCAATCTCACCCAAATAAGCAGATTTAGAGCTTATGTAAACTTTTGTGAAGATAGCGAGGGGTTACACCCCCTACCGTGCTAGATTAATACAGTAGATGCACCCTGATGGCTTTCCCGCTCCTTGGAGCGGGATTTTTGTTTGATCTGATAGCAACCTTCTTAGCAGTTAGGACATTGTGAATTCCTTAAATCCTTCGGACGTTCGGCGAAGCCTGAGACATTCGGTGACGCTTAGTCGAGCCATTGAGCCATCGACCCGCGAAATCCTTGATTCTAATACATTCTTCCCTAAGCATCGTAGCCTCCAAGGCCTACCCCCTAGAATTAGATAATATAGTGTCCGGATTGGTTAGGGGATTGTCCGTATCAGGTATTGGACACAGAGACGGACACTACTCATGAAAACCTACACAGCCATTATTTTCTTCGCCCTGTTCGGCATCAGCTTCGCCGCTAATGCTCAAGCGATCGAATACCAGTCAATTGAAGAATTTCAATCCAGCGCTGCCCTACATATGCTTTCAGCGCAAACCCAACAAAAGGGCGAGCGTGCTCCTGAAAGAGGCAGCGGTCGCAGAGATTTTATCGCTCCTAACGTTTACAGCTATCCTGCTGATGAGTTTTAATGGAACTGCAACTGCCTTGCTCGATAACTCAAGATTTCCACTGTTCTGCGGTTGGTCTGGGTTGGGTCATCACCCCTAGAGCTCTATCTGATGTTCTGAGCTTTTACCATCTCAGGCTCAACGGCGATTCTACTTGCTGTTACCAAATTTAGGAGTGTGTTTTGTGCCTGAGTAAGTCTACCATAAAAAATCCGAACCGCCAACCGCCTAGAGATATAAGCGTCTGGCGGTTTTGTATATTTAAAAACTATTATTGCTGAAGGGGTAGGATAATTGGTGTACTCTGGGCTAAATGACCCAGTAGCTCAAAATTTTTACCAATCTCTCCTAGAGCAGGATGATTCTTTGATGGCTGGATTATAATAAATCTGTGATACTTAACATAATATGTGGGTAAACCCTGAGTGCATAGGGTGCAACAATCTACTTGAATTCGCCAATAACTCGCACTTCTCGGTGCGATCGCCTCCACGCCAACGCCCCAATAGTCTCAGGGAAAGTAACTGGCGTGAGTAATAGGGTTGCCAAAAGGCGCAAGCAAAAATTGGCATCGCCTAATACGGCGTATTCGCAACAATTAACGGAGGATGATACCATGCCTCCAAGTTTGGCTATTTCGGGGATTGTGATGAGTAATGATTCTTTGGATCTGATCAAGAGCCTCAGCCCTAGCGCAATGGATCAGATCATGCTTTATTTGGCATTCAGTGCCATGAGGACAAGTGGGCATAGGCACGGGGCTTTTCTTGATGCCGCAGCGACTGCGGCTAAGTGTGCCATTTATACAACTTATATCGAACAGGATCAAAACCTGCGAATGACCGGGCACTTGCATCACATTGAACCCAAACGGGTGAAGGTGATTGTTGAAGAAGTCCGTGAAGCCCTGACTAAGGGCAAGTTGTTGAAAATGCTTGGTTCCCAAGAGCCTCGCTATTTAATTCAATTTCCTTATGTTTGGTTAGAACAATATCCTTGGCAACCAGGGCGGGCCCGGATTCCGGGCAACAATTTGACTGCTGAGGAAAAGCGATATCTCGAAGGTAAACTTCCGCCGAATTTGCCTGACGCTCAATTGATCAATTCTTTTCAGTTTATGGAGTTGATCGAGTTTCTGCATAGGCGATCGCAAGAAGAGTTATCTGTCGATAGGCGAATGCCTTTAAGTGAAGCTCTCGCAGAACATATTAAGCGTCGCCTAATCTATTCGGGAACTGTAACTAGAATTGATTCTCCTTGGGGAATGCCTTTTTATGCTCTAACTCGCTCTTCTTATTCTCCGGCGGAGCAGGAAGAGCGTACTTTTATTATGGTAGAGGATACTGCACGGTACTTTAAGCTGATGCAGGATTGGGCGGAAAAACAACCCAAGGTAATGCGAGTTTTGGAGGAGTTGGATATTCCTCCTGAACGCCTTGACCAAGCTCTTGAAGAGTTAGATGAGGTGATTCGCCAGTGGGCGGATCGCTATCATAAAAGAGGTGAGCCGACTATGGTGTTACAAATGGTTTTTGGCCCGAAACAGGAATAGTTTCTTAATACTAAGTCAGGGGTAAAAAAGAGTCAGAAACAATTCTGACTCTTTTTTACGGGAAAACCTGGCTTATAAGTAGGTGGACATAAATAAATGTAAGGTGGTTAGGACATTCTAGTTTCCTCAAACCATTCATCGCGCCAGACAGATATGAACAGAATCATAATCCCTGCTTTTGAAGAAATACTGCCAGTATATTGTGCCATTGATTGCGATCGCGCTTCATCTTTACATCGACAAAGGAAGAAAAAGGAAGACAGTAATTTCTTTACTAGGAATACTTTCTATCTTTAATTCTCCACCGTGCAATTCAGCGATATGTTTAACAATACTCAATCCTAAACCAGAACCTTGCTGTTCATAAATTTTACGTTCAAATTGCATATAACCTCCTAGTTGAGAAATTTGCTGCGAGGTCATACCCCGACCCTTGTTAGTTGCTGATAGTATAAATATATTATTCTCCACCACAGTTGAGATCCTGACTGGCGTGCCTGGTTCCGAAAATTTAAAAGCATTGCCTGCCAGTTCTTCTACTGCTTTATTTAGCCATAATGCTGCCATTGGCACGGAGAAATCTTGAAGTTTTAGTTGTAAATCAGCTTCTCTTTGTGCCTGTTTAGCTTGTTGGTAAGCCTGTTCTGCAATCACAGCTTCAGCAGAACTAACCAGAGTGTCGCGGAGTGTCTTGATGCGCTGTGGATTAGCTGCTAATATTTCCAGCTCTGCATAAATTAAAAAATTTACTATTAACCGATCCAAGCGCTTTCCAGAATAGTGAATTCTTTGTATGATTTCCCGGATTTCTGATGGTTCGAGGTAGTCGTATTCGGATATAAGAACTTCAGTAAAACCCAGAATTCCATTTAGGGGAGTCCGTAGTTCGTGAGGCAGAGAACGAGTGATATTTCTACGTAAATCATCCATTCTTTTTTCAGAATGTTTGTTAATTATGGCTTGCTTTTGTAGCCTAGTTGCGATCGCAGCTAGCAATTCTGCTGGCGTACAAGGTTTGGGAATATAATCGTCTGCTCCTAACTCCATGCCTTTGCGGGTATCCGCTTTTTCAGCTCTTGCTGTTAGAAAGATGAAGGGAATCGTAGCTGTAAGTGGATGCGATCGCAAAGCAGCTAAAACGCTATAACCATCAAGTTCTGGCATCATCACATCGCACAAAATCAAATCTGGTTGTTGTTGAGCTGCCATCTCTACACCAATTTTTCCGTTGGCTGCACCTAGAGCTTCAAACTCCTCTGCATCCAGCAGTTCTAAAATGTTTTCTCTGATCAATTCTTCATCTTCTATTACTAAGATTTTAGGCATAATTTTTATTCTCCTATTTTTGCTTAAAAATTTTTATAAATCTTAAACTCTGAAGATCGACAATAGTTGGTTTGCTAGCATTCCTGCTAAAGTTACTATGATTTCATCATGGGTTAGGCTGGTTAGAATTATTAGAAATATTCAATCTATTCAGTAGCCGGATATTTTCGGGAGTTAAAAAATCTTGCCAGTTGGAGATTTGATTGAGTATTGCTAATTCGCGAGCGCACTCTTGCTGCAAAATTTTGAGGTAGCGATCGCGAGCTTGCTGAGAAGGGGCTAATTTCAACATTTCCACTGCCATATTGATATTAGACATCGGATCTCGCAAGTCTTCTGAGAGTCTTTTCAGTAGTTCTTCTCTAGTTTGACTTAGTTGCTGGAGTTCTTGGACTCTTTTTTGTAAAGATTTAGCGCGATCGCGTTCGCTAGTAGACTGTTGAATATAGGCATTATGTTTTTCTAATCTGGCTGCGATCGCGCTGAGTAGTTCTGTAGGCGTACAGGGCTTGGTAATATAATCATCTGCTCCCAGTTCCATTCCCAAACGCATATCTTCCCTTTCACTTTTAGCTGATAAAAAAATGAAAGGAGTAGTAGCAGTAACAATATTTTGGCGTACTTCTGTCAGAACTGAATAGCCGTCAATGTCTGGCATCATAATATCACAAATAATCAAATCTGGTTGATGTATTCCTGCTAATTGAATACCTTTGCTGCCATTTTCTGCACCAAAAGCCGTGAAATTGGCATTCTCCAAACACTCCAAAATGTTAAGCCTAATCAATTTTTCATCTTCCACAACTAAAATTTTTTTCACTGTGTTGCTAGCTCCTTGATAATTTATATCCGCTCATTTAGTACGGGTACTTTTGGCAAAGTATACCTGAAAGTCTGTGCCGCGACTTCGATCTAATTCTATATTACCGCCTAATTGTTCGGTTAAATTCACCACCAACTGCAATCCGAGGGATTCGGTTTCCTCCCAGTCAAAATTTTCAGGGAAGCCAACGCCGCTATCGCTGACTCTTAAAACAAAGTTAGTGTTATTTTCTAATTTAAAACTCACTAATATTTTTCCCTTCCTGCCCTGTGGGAAAGCATATTTGAAAGCATTTGAAACCAGTTCATTGATAATTAAACCACAAGGAATTGCGGTATCAATATCTAAACAAATACTTTCAATTTCTAGTTTTACTTCTATTAGTCTTGAGGAACAGCCATAAGAGCTAGACAAGTTAGATACCAATTTGCGGATGTATTCAGCAGTATTAATTCTAGCTAAGTCTGTAGTTCTGTACAAATTTTCATGAATCAAAGCCATCGATCGGATCCGGTTGTAGCTGTCTAGAAAGAGTACCATTGATTCTGGATCTTTGATATATTTAGACTGAAGTTTGAGCAAGCTAGAAATGATTTGCAGATTGTTTTTTACGCGGTGATGAATTTCTTTGAGCAATACTTCTTTTTCCTTAAGTGAAGCTTTGATTTGCTCCTCGCCTTGTTTGCGTTCGGTGATGTCAATCCCTACAAAGATAGCAGCTTGTTCCTGGTTATATTTCTGAGCAACTACTAAATAAGTGCGGCTCTGGGGTAATAACCGATCGTTGGCAAGTGCGAGGGTGATTTCTTGACTGGTTGATGTGTCAGAAGCAGTAAAAAAATCACTAATAAAATCTGTATAGTTAAAATTACTATTGATAAATCCGATTTCCTTGCCAACAAACGTATCGGGAGATAGATTAAACATCAGTGCTAATTGCCGATTCACCCCCAGAAACCGCAAATCTGCACCAATCCAAGACACAAATCCAGGCACGGCATCGATCACGGCTTGCAATTGTTCCTTAGCTGCTACAAGTGCTGATTCTGCTAGTTTTTTAGCAGTAATATCGATCATTGAACCAACTATTTCTAAGGGATTTCCCGCTGAATCTCGTACCAGTGTTAAATCATTTTGTAACCACACATAATTTCCAAATGCGTCCAAAAAGCGGTATTCAAGGATGTGCTTACTGCCGCCAAAATTGGACATCATTTCGTTGAAAATACGGGGTACGTCTTCTGGGTGAATGCCATTAATCCAGAAACTAGATTCTTCTATAAAATCGGTGGGTTTGTATCCTAGCAAAACGGCAATGTTGTCACTGATGAAAGTTGTGGCGTAATTGCCTTCTGCCTTGCAACTATAAATCACTGTCGGGCTAGCGGATAGCAAATATTGTAAGCGCTCTTTAAGCACAAGTAATTCTTTTTGGGCTTGCTCGCGCTCGGCAATTTCTTGCTGTAAAAGTTTGACAGTGCTCGCTAATTCCTGCGTTCGTTCCTGAACTCTAATTTCTAACTCTCCAGCTAAATGTTGTAGGGCGGTTTCTGCACGTTTGCGATCGCTTACATCTTGAACTAATGACTGGATAGATATCAGATTTTCGGCGCTGTCAAAGAGTACGGAATTGTACCAATCGCAATAGATCACGGCACCTTCTTTCGTGTAATTACGATTGTGGCTAGTATTTCGAGATTCGCTCCCAGTCAGTAGGCGGCTTACTACTCCATTCACGCTCTCGATCTCATCGACAAATACAATTGACCACTCGTTGGGGTGAAGCCCCAAAACTTCTTCCTCTCGCCAACCGAAGATTTTTTCTGCTTGCTTTGACCAGCGTTTTACTCGAAAATGTTTGTCCCATTCGATGACGGCTAAAGGGGAGTTTTCGACGTGAAAGGTTAACTGTTGGTAGGCTGTTTGCAACTTGGCTTCAGCTTGTTTGCGATCGCTAATGTCGGTAATAGTGCCAATATAACTGACTACTGTGCCGTTGTCTTCCCTCTCAGCTACGGCTTGACCAAATACCCATTTTACAGTACCGTCCGGGCGTAGAAACCGATATTCGGAGCTAAATATTTCCTCTGTTTGAATGGCTTGATGCCATTCAGCTAAAACGCGATCGCGATCGTCTGGATGCAGGTTCTTTGTCCAACCATATCCTACGCTTTCTCCTGGTTCGAGGCCAGCTATTTCGCAACTTCGCTCGTTGCTATATAAATTTTTTCCCTCAACATCCGTGCGGAAGAAGCCTACAGGCGAGACTTCTGTTAGCGTTGCATAGAGGCGTTCGCTTTGGTATAGCCCATCCTCCGCCCATTTGCGATCGGTGATGTCAATACAGGAGCCAATATAGCCGGCAAAACTGCCATCTGGGGAGAATCTAGGGGCTCCTTTATCCAACAGCCAGCGATATTTGCCGTCAGCGCGTCGGAAGCGGTATTCTATTTGGAAACTCTGCCTTTGGTGGAAAGCAGAAAAGTAAGTTTCCACAGCTTTCTGGCAATCTTCTGGGTGCAACCCTCGCATCCAACCGTGATTAATTTCTTGTTCAAGAGTGCGCCCCGTGAAGTTTAACCAAGTTTGATTGAAAAAATTGCGTTCCCCGGTGGGATCGGACATCCATAATAAGACAGGGAGACTGTTAGCAATGGAGCGAAATCTTTCTTCGCTTTCAGTAAGGGCAATTTCTAATTGTTGGCGTTTGGTGAGTTCAGTTTGCAACTCACCAAACAAGCAATTCTGCTGAATGGCGATCGCGATTTGTACTCCTAGTTCGTCTAGCAATTCTAATTCTGACTCTCGCCACAGACGCGGCGCAGAACATTGATTGGCAAATAGCAAACCCCACAGCAGCGGCGGAGACTTTTGAGTTTCCTGACTCGCGCGTGGGAAATGTCGAGCGATCGAGATGGGAACGCTGAGTTGAGCGCGAATCTGCAAGCGTTCTAATAATTCCCGATGACAATCTTTGAACCCAGCTTGAGAAATGTCCGCGATCGCTTGCTTGTGTCCCCAACGGTACTTTAAAGCCTGATTTTCCTGCCAACAGGTGTCGGGAATATAATTGCCCAGAGTTTGAGACCAACCGGGAGCGACGGATTCTGCAACGATCGTACCGTCAATTGTGGAGCCAAACTGGTAAACCACCACGCGATCGCACTGCAACAAATTGCGTACTTCCTTGACTACCCCGCTCAAAATTTCCTCTAGATTCAAGGACTGGCGAATCCCCCAGGCCATACTCCCTAAAAGCCGTTCTCGCTTCACCTGCTGTTGCCATACCGTCCGTTCTAGTACCTGCTGTTCCACTTCACTCTTCCTACTGTCAAGCAGTTGAGTAATTTCTGCTTCTAAGAACTTTACTCGCTGTTGCAAGGTTTCGATTGTCCTGTACATTTCTACCCTATCCATAACATACCCCATTTGTTAACTGTTAACCGTTAACTGTGATTGCTCGTTAGCAGTTGTTAATTGCTAACGAGCAATAATATGCAATTAATTTGTGCTTATATAATATCAGCTAGTGTCAGGACGAGTTGCCCATTATCTTTAATTTTAATTTTAAATTTATAATCTTCATAACCCGCCCCCTAGACTTGATTAAAAGTATATCTTAAGGTTATAGTAAGGTCAAGAACTCATCACCCTCCAGTTTTCTAGTTACAAATGTATAAACAGTAATCTCCTGTTTTCAACCCCAACTCTCACTCACCTCTATTTTCGTACAGGTAAAGTAACTGTTACAACTGTTCCTACTCCTACTTCGCTGCCTACTTCTATTTGACCTCCGTGTAACTCTACAGATCTTTTAACAATCGCTAAACCTAATCCTGTCCCTGATATTGTCCCCACATTTTTAGCACGGTAAAATGTCTCAAACATTCGCGGTCTATCTTCTAGGGGAATCCCAATTCCCTCGTCTTGAATGCGGAAGATAGCAACTTTTGCAGGAGGAGTTAATTCTAAATCAGGAGTTGTAAATTCAGCCTCCCCAAAAGTCAGATCAAAATGAATGCGGCTCCCTCGATCGGAATATTTGATAGCATTTGACAGTAAATTACAGAGAATCTGCCTTAGCAGCTTTTCATCCATTTCTACCTCAGTGTTCTCGGTACTACACTCAAATATAATCTCATGTTCATTCGCCACCAGTTGCAATTCTTCTATGATTTCAATACAGAATTTTTTTAAATCTATAGTAACGGGTTTAAATTCCTGTCTTACTGTTTCTGATTTGCCGATAATTAAGATATCTTCTAAAAGTACAGTCATTTGTTTAACTGCTGTTTGAATGCGTTGTAAATGAGTGATTTTTTTATCTTCTGACCATTTTTGACCATAATTTTCCAGCAAACCAGCCGAAAATAATATCGTTGCTAACGGCGTGCGAAATTCATGGGAAACCATCGAAACAAATCGGGATTTTAGTTCGTTTAGTTCCTTTTCTTTTTCTAAGGCTTTCCGAATTTCAGATTCCGCTTTCGCCCGATAAAGAGCAATCTCGACAGTTGTGTACAAATCTCTTTCCTCAAAAGGTTTGACAATATATCCAAAAAGATAAGTCTCTTTCGCTCTCTGCAAATTAGTTTCATCGGTGTGAGCGGTTAAAAATACTATAGGGATCTGAAATTTGCTGCTAATTTTTTCAGCCGTTTGCACGCCATCCATCTTACCTTTCAAAAGAATATCCATTAAAACTAAATCCGGTTGGAGTTCGCCAATTTTTTCTAGGGCCTTTTCTCCCGAAGAAAATATTCCACAGACTTCATACCCGAATTTATTTAAACTGCTCTTAAGGTCAAGAGCAATTATTCTTTCATCTTCAACAATTACAATTTTAACTAATGCCATATTGATTATTGGTAGTTGCAAAAATAATTTAGGAGTTAGAGTTTTAATTCTGAATCATAAATTCTAAATCCTGAGCTATTCAGGATAATATGTCAATTATGAATCCTAATTCCTGACTTATGCTATTGTCTAGCCTTAATGCTTCAACAGTTGGCGCTAATACTAGCATACTTTGTTCAATCTCGATCCAGCATAGACAAATTAGCCTCCCACCGACCTCTAAATCAGGACAGACAGGAGTCTTGCCAACCTCACAATATATTTTTTCTTTTTAAATAACTACTTACAGCCGCATTTACTAAAATTACAGTTATAGGGTAAAATTCTATTTTGTGTATCAACCTTTACCCAAAGTAAAACTAATGTCAGAATTTCTAGATTTTCTGCGGCATCAATTTGCCTACGTCGCCATCGGAGAATTTAAACCCGGTAAGTTTGAAGAAGCCAAGCAACTTTATCAAAAGGCTGTATCAACCTATGCTCATGGTTTTAAGGGGGCATACTTACTACAATTGCCGGAGACAGACAAAGGACTTGCCATAATTTTCTGGGAGAGCGTAGAAGATATGGCATCTAATCAAAGCGAAGCTTACCAGGAAATATTGAAGCAGATAAATCATTTATTTGCTAAAGTTCCTGATACTGATATTTATGAAATTGTCAGCGAAATTAAGCCAAAAGAAGAGTAAATAGTTGCTCTAGTATCAAAAAGCCAGCGGAGTTATCAGTAGAGATAACAACTAACCTAATCTTTGGAATTAAGTTGTGTGAAAATCGATTGTAGAGTCATGTACGACAACACTTGTAAATATCTCGCCGAAAAATCTCCAGCCTCATTTGTCCGCTGGCTACTAAATACAGAACCGGAAAATATCCGGGTACTTAAAACCGAAATTATACCCGAACCGATTGAGGCAGATGCTCTTGTTTTACTACAAACTGATAACCAAATTCTGCATCTGGAATTTCAAACAGTACCCTATTCAAATCCGCCAATTCCCTTGCGGATGCTTGAATATAAAGCTATATTAACAAGGAAATATCGCTTACCTATTGAACAGGTAGTTATTTTCCTCAAACGTACTAATTCAGAATTAGTATTGCAGAATCAATATCAAGATAATTATACGACACACCGCTATCGAATTATTCGGATGTGGGAACAAAATCCCGCTCCACTTTTAGTTACGCCAGAACTTTTACCCCTGGCTGCTTTAGCTCAAAGCGACAACCCTAATACTTTATTAGAGCAAGTTGCTCAACAAGTTGCTATCATTGAAGAAACAGAGCAACGGAATAACATCTCAGCTTGTGTTTTCGTTCTAGCTGGTCTACGGTTTGAGAAAAAATTGATTCGTCAATTATTCAGAGAGGATATTATGAGAGAATCAGTCACCTATCAAGATATTCTGCAACAAGGTGTACAACAAGGTATGCAACAAGGTATGCAGCGAGGAGAAGTAGCAATTCTCGAACGCCTGATTTCATATCGTTTTGGGGAGTTAGAACCACAACTAAGCGAACAGATTCAAAGATTAGCAATCCCTCAATTAGAAAACTTGGGAGAAGCGCTTCTTGGCTTCTCTAATCTAGCAGATTTAGCCGCTTGGTTGCAAGTACAACAGACACAATCATCCTCAATTAACTAATTGTTCAATTTTACAATCTACTAATTTTTTCATCCCGTTAACCTTCGAGGTCTAACGGGATTAGACAACATAATTACCATGAAATCACCCAATTTATTTGCCTCAACTCTAGCAATTTCAGCTATCGCCACCTTAATAATTTCCTCCTTACCTGTTAAAGCGAATCCCGGCAATCCCAATCGCCCTACTAATATCTCCCAACGAGGTTGGAGTTTGTGGCAACCTTGGAAAAACCTCAAAGATGCAGGATTAGAGTTTGGTCTATCTAATATGGATTTAGGGTTAGGAATGGAACTGCAAAATCAGTGCTTTGGAGAGGTTGATACTCCCCATACAGAGAAAAGACAATTAGAGACTTATTGGTATAGAGTCAGCCGCGATGTTAATACCATAGGTTCAGGAGAGATAGAATACGGATGTTGGATTAATGGCAGTTTTAAAGCTACTGTCACCGCCATAGCCATGAAAATCTCTCTGGCAGAAAACCCCTGTTACCGTGTCAATTCCTCAGCGCAAGATGGTTTAGCAATTCATTCAGATGCTACCACTAAGTCTCGTCTAGTAGGGCGAGTCAGGAATGGAGAAATAGTCAAACCTACAGACGTTCCAGTAATCATTAGAACAGTGGAAAATCTTAACTGGATTGAAATTGAATCCCCGCTGAAAGGGTGGATTTCTAATGGAAATCCAGATGGTCGCGGTAATCTTACATTCTGTAACCGTTAGCATTACTGAGCTCTTGCAGCCGCCGTACCATTCCCATACCCATCGGTGTTTTCCGCCCCACTCCGCTATAGAGAGCAAAATCTGCTAAAGCATTAATTTGTTTAATCTTTAGCGGTTCAACGTCGCCCATAATTCGATAACTAACTTCGCCGACACACCCAATAAATTTACTGCGAGAATCAGCTAACATTTCAGTATGAATGTCAAAAAAGCTGGGAAAAATAGGCTCGATAATAGTACGATCTAGTGGAATATTGCTATATTTATTCCAGCGATTTAGCAAGCTACCAAAAATAGTGTCTCTAGTTGGCATCGGTGTATCGTATTGACCTTGACGAAAATTAGTGGGAGTGCAGAAACTAAAAGCAATTTGCCGTTCTTCTGCTGAAGCATGCTCGTATAATTGTGTATAGGAAATCGCATTCACCCAAGGCTGGGCAGGTTGCGGTACTGCTAAGATGCTAGTAATGTGTAAATCTGCGGGGCCGAGATGCCAAGGGCGATCGAAATTTAGGTGCAACCAAAGTTGAGTCAGGCGGGCGAATAAACTGTCATCTAAAAGAGAAATACGCCACCAAATCGGTGTATTTCCCCGAATTACTTGTTTGTATTCCCACTGCAAAGTCCTAGAACCTAGAGGATCGATTCTCTTGTTTTCCCCTATTATCTTAATCTTTTGCGCTTCTTTTTTAGACACTTGTAAGGGGCTAAGGGTGAAAGCTTTTTCATTAGCTTGATCGTGCAAATAAGCACTTAAATCAGTATCTACTGCACTTACTAATTTTAAGAACAAAGCGTGCAGATGCCGCCCAGTCAAAAATTGGGGTGGGATTGGCGAAGATGGCAATAAGTTTAAAACCAAGCTATAGGGCATAAGCAATTAAGAATTAAAAATTAAGAATTAAAAATTAAAAATGGGAAGGCATTCTTGCGCATAAGTGCTAATTGTTCTTCCACCCAATTGATGTTAAAAACTGATTTGTATATCCGGTTAGCAACCTCCAACTTTCCTTCACGTTTGACTACTAATGCTGAAAGTCTCAATTCCAATTGCTCAGAACTATCATCAACAACAATTTGTTTGTTTTGCAAAACTTGCTGATATAATTCTAGCAGGTGGCTAGGTCGATCTGATTTTCTGAGTACGCGATCGCGCACTGTCTTTAAATGCTCTGGCTCATCTTGTCCTTGCCAGTTTTCTACGATCTGATTAATGGCTAAATAATTTACCAACTCAGAAACTTCAGTTGGAGAATTTAGGAGGGGGGATTGACAATTATTCAGAAGTTTTTGTATTAATAGCTTGCATAGCTTTTGAGTTAGAAATGGTTGTCCTGCCGTCCAAGATAATATCTCTCCGATCGCATTCTCAGCATTCTCTAATTTCTCAGCTAATCCAGCGGCTAAAGGCTGGCATTCCTGCAACTGAAAACCCTCTAAATGAATAGCTTTACCAATACTAAATATCGCCGTCCGATGTTTGTCAATTATCAAATCGCTCTTGTTTGCCACACCCAAGATTGTAAAAGTAAGTCGCCTGTATTTCATCTCATCTGCGCGTCTATTATAGCAAGCTTCGATCGCGGCAAAAAAGTCATCAGGGGGGAAGTTCAAGCTGAGAAGGCTGTCAATTTCATCAATAAAAATGATTAAATTTTGAGCAACCTCTTTTAACAGCACCTCTTCAAGAAACTGACTAAACCTTTGCACGGGAGAAAGTAGTTCGCGATCGCACCACCAGCGACTGACATCAAACCGATCTAAAATATCAAAACCATTAGCTAAACTATAAACTACACCAGCATACCATTGGTAAGCTTCAATATTGCGATTGCCAATTGCCGTTAAATCAATTGCCGCACAGGCAAAACCTTCAGCTTGCAACCTTTGCATCGTTCTAACTCGCAACGAAGACTTTCCAGTTTGGCGTGAATTTAACACATAACAAAATTCTCCGGCTTTCAAACTTTCCATTAACTCAAGATCGGCTTTTCTAGTGATATAAGTTGGTGCATCTAGCGGCAAGCAACCTCCAACTTGATAAGTATATTCTAAATTGACTTCGGCTCTCATGTCAACTTTTTATCCCTAATTTTTTAATTATTCATTTCCTAAACGCACCTTAAAATAATTGCGGTACAAATTGCAGCGGGGCCTTACTTGATTACCTTGAAACTCCACTAATCCCATACTATGCAACTTAAAACCTTGCATTGACTCTAATTGCACTGGACTAGCACTATCTGCCACCTTTTTTATAGCGGCTGCTAAGTCTGGATGCTGTTCTAAATTCCACAGATGCCGCCGCAAATGATCGCTATAAAGTCCCGCATCAGTCGGTGCTGTTGCTAACAATTCTGACAAAGTTATTTCCTGTCGGGAAATGTGATAGAAAGCCAACCTAATGAGATAAGGATGTCCTCCCACCATTGCCATTAATTGCTCAACTTCTTGTACACCCCAAGCCAACCCATGCCGCAATGCTAATTCTTTCACTTGTTCGGGTTTAAATTCCGGCAACTCAATCGGTAAACCTACATTAAATGGGGATTGATTGACATCCATCGGCACGTAAACCTCTGTAGAGTGTACGACAACTAAGCGCAATTTTTTCCAAATATCCCGATTTTTAGCTTCCTCGTGCCACGCACGCAACAATCCCAAAAAATCAGCGGCTAATTCAGGATATCTAAACACTACATCTACTTCATCTAAACCTAAAGCTAAAGGAGTTGTAATATTTGCTAGCAAATATCTTTCAAAATAAGATTTACAAGCTACCTTAGCGCCAAAAATCCCATTCCAATATTCAGCTAAACGATCCGGCAAATCTAGCTGCAAAGCTACATTGGCACAAAACCACCGCAAAAACTGTTCTAAATCAGTAAAAACTTTGCTATCTGCCAACTGAAAACTTAAAGGTACTACGGCAAAGCCTTGCAACTCGGCGCGGCGAAGAATTCTCGCCATTAGAGAAGTTTTTCCCATCTGGCGAGGCGCTTTGATGCGGATTAATGCACCTGGTTTCGCGATCGCCTCATAACAACGATCCTCAATTCCTTGTCTTTCCACATAAAACGCAGAAGCTAACTCGACTTGTCCTCTCGGTAACTCCGGTTCTGCTATTGGTTGTGGTGGATAATTTGGAGTCAAAGCATAAACTATAGGGAAAGCTGTTGGCGTTTCTAAATTTCTTCCTTTCTCTTGATTTGCAGACGAATTTAACCCGCTATCTACTACTTTTTTCTCTTGCCTTTCGTTGCCTAATGTCACTTCTAATATTCTCGTGACAATTTTTGCTGTATCATCAGGTTTCAACCACTCATAATCATTAATTCCCTGAAGATAGCCACGTAAATCATGGTTTAGTAAACTAAAAGGGCAATTAATCCGAATCGGAATAATTACAGGTTTGCCCTCCCGCGAACCTTGCAGAAGTTTGGCAGTTCTTACCTCTTCTGTCACCATCTCGCTGCAAGCTGAAAGCGGCGATAAAAGTAGCAATAAATAATCACTTTGATTCAATTCTGCGTAAATTTGCTGCGGGCCATTTTTTGCCATTCGCAGATTACTGCCAGCTTGAAAGACTCTACATCCCTTAGCTTGTAATGCCGCATCTAACTGCGATATCAAACTTAAATCTAGTTCAGAACTACGGTAGTAGCTGAGCAAAACTTGAGTATTATTTCTGCTATTTTGAGGATAACGGCTAAATAATTCCGGTCTGTATTTAGCAAATAGAGCAATTAAATTAGGCCGGTGCGATAAGCCATGATCTTGTTGATATCTCAAACCAAAGGCTTCGCAAATATTTTCAATATGTTTTCTCACAGTTTCTTTGGTGATGTGTAGCGAAGCAGCAATATCTGCATCTTTTTCACCAGCTAAAACTTTTAACAACACTTCTTGCTGTCTTGGTGTCAAAGCTGTAAATGCTTTGGTAAACTCTAATTGATTCATCTTTGCTTCCTATAGTTAATGCTAGTGTATTGCTAAATATTTTAGTTTTATAGGTATTTTGTACGGTGAATACCACCATCAATCAGCAAGAAAGAAACTAATTTCACTTATTGAATCATTTAACTTTCCTCCCAATTAGCCATTAGCCATTAGCCATTAGCAATTAGCCATTAGCAATTAGCCATTAGCCATTAGCCATTAGCAATTAGCAATTAGCAATTAGCCCTTTACTCTTAAGGTAGCCCCCTAAGTAAAAAAGTAGTGTCTTTGTGTAGGCAGATTCACAGATGTGTATGCAGCTATCTTTTCCTCTTACCTTGTGAGTTTTAACTACACAGACAAACATTGAGCTCGATTGCCGTGAAATATTGAAAAACATAGACCGCTTTCTCTTGGTGATGGAGATGAAGCTAAGTTTTTCCAGAGTGCATTCTCTATTTTTGACCGGAACCGCAGCATTAGCAATTGCGATGCCTTCAGCCAGGGTAGCCATCGCGCACCCCTTAGTCGCTGAAGCTTCGACGGTTCTTAAATGCGTTCCTCGTAATGAGATTATATCAAAGCAACGAGATTCAAGATTAATCGAAAAATCAGGAAATATTTACGCCCAGAGACAAGAGAATCCACCAAAAGATGAGTCTGCGGGGGGAAGTAGATAGGTAATTGGTAATTGGTAATTGGTAATTACCCATCTCCCCCTCTCTTCCTCTCTTCCTCTTTCCCTAGTCCCTAGTCCCTAGTCCCTAGCCCCTTCTTTCTAATACTTATCCTTAGATGCTATTTTCGCCCCAGTCTCAGTCGCCCACTGATTCAAATCTTGAATTCGATCTCCTGCGAACGCAGCCAATGGTACAGTATCCTCAATTGCACTTAAAATATCCTCCGTTGTCAAATCTTTACGCTGTCCATTTACAAAAGTCCCGAATGACCGATATAAACCGTCAATCACAACTTGTTCAATTTCTGCACCACTAAAATCCTGAGTACGCCTTGCCAACAAAGCCAAATCAAACTCTCCTAACCTTTCGCCACGCAACCGCTGTAAATGTACTTTAAAAATCTCTAACCTTTCCATTTCATTGGGCAAATTTAAAAAGAAAATCTCATCAAATTTACCCTTTCGCAACAACTCAATCGGCAACATTCGCACATTATTCGCGGTTGCCACAATAAACACAGAACTTGTCTTTTCCTGCATCCAATTGATCAAACTGCTAAATACCCGCCGCGACGTACCTGAATTGCTGTCTGTAGCGCTATTAATATTCCCAAAAGCCAGGTCAATTTGATCTATCCACAAAACACAAGGCGCAATCGCTTCTGCCAACTCAATCATCTGCCTAATACGGCTTTCACTTTCCCCTACAATTCCCCCGAATAGCTTTCCAGTATCCATTCGTAACAGTGGTAAACGCCATTCATGAGCAATACTTTTAGCAGCAAGTGATTTACCACTACCTTGAATTCCTACGAGCAAAACTCCTTTAGGATTAGGGATACCGTAGCGCTGAGCTTCCTCAGTAAAAGCATCCTGTCGCAGTTTTATCCACTCTTTTAAATTATCTAATCCCCCTACACTTTTTAGCGATTCTTTTGTCGTGAAAAACTCTAGAATTCCCGTCTGCCTAATTGCTCGTCGCTTCTCTTCCAATACCTCATCTATATCCGACTCATTTATCTGCTGTTTTGCTGCTAAGGCTTTAGCTAAAACCCGCCTAATTCTAGCTCTACTTAATCCTTGACAAGCTTTTACTAACTGTTCCTTTGCCAGGTTGCTCATCTCTAACTGTTCTGGACGATCGGTAAACTGAGAAATTAAATAATTAATCTCTTCTACGTTGGGTAAAAGAAAGTCAACTACTGTTACTTCCTCCTTCAATTCTTCTGGTAATTCCAGTACATGAGAAGTTAAAATTATAGTCTTACGGCTGCGCTTTAATTCCCGTGCCAAATTCCGCAACTCCCGGACTGCGGGAGCATTTTTTTCTGTGTAGGGATATTTCAAAATAGGATGTAAATCGCGCAGTACAAATATTGTATATTCCTCAGCCGAAGTTTTGCTAATTCGATCCAGTGCTGCCATTACTGAGCCTTTAGCAGAGCCATTGTCATCCCAGCCGCGCACAATATCCCACAATAAAATTCGGCGCGAAGGAGTTAGTTCTCGTGCTACTTGTGAAATTATTTCTTCGGCGGGTTCTTCTTCGGCGGCGACAATATATAGCAGTGGGTAACGCGCCAAAATCATTAAATTTAGTTGTTTTACCAGGGCAGACAAAGGCGCATTTTCGCCTCCAATAACGGCATTACTGCCTTTAGGATAAAGAGGATTTTCTATCATTGAATTTAACGATTTTAGATTTTAGATTTATAGCAGAAGTCAGAAGTCTTAAATCAGAAATAAAATGCAATCACAGCAATGATTTCAGCAATTTAAGAACGTCCTAACCGTCTTGGTAGTTGCGCTCGGAATTAGGCAAGACTAGCATCTTTCCTCATTGCGAACCAAGTGCAGCGCGTCAAGCGTAGCGCAGTTGCGAGGAACGAAGCAATCTGAGGGTGTTGCGAGGGACGAAGTAAACTAAGCCCAAAGCAATAGGAAGTATTGCCAGGAATTAACTAACCCCCAAGCAATCTCTGATTTGTTTTCGTGCTCGGTGTGTAAGTCTAGAGATCGAAGGAATTAGCAAGCCTAACATCGCTTAAATTTAGTTTATTCGCTAAGTTGCCGCGCCTGTTTAACCATAGCAATCAGAGTGTGGTGAGCATCTTCGGCATCTTTTAAAATATGGTCGAAGCTAACACGGACGGGCACATCTTCGCCATTGACTTGAGCAGTTAAATTCATGCCAGTAGCATCAATTGCCCGCATTTGTGCTGATGCTGCACTGGAAATGCCACCAAATGCTTGAGCGTAAAGCACTACAGCATTCCCATGATCTTCGTTCATGTGAGAGCAGATGCGATCGCTAATTTCAGTTGAAAACGTTTCAGACATGAGTCAATTTCTCGTAGTATTGATAATGGTACAAAATATCAATACATACGAACTTACCACAATCAAGCTAGCTTAAAGGAGGAGAATCTAGGGGCGATTTATGCAAGTGCCGATCGCTTTTAGCTTTTTGAGCCGCAGGAGATACCGCCGGATTTGAGACTGCTGTTGTGACAGAAGGCAAAACAGTGGATTCTCCCTGCGTTGTAGGATTAGGACTTTCGTGCTTACCCTTTTGATTCCACAGCATCATCCCCAGTAACCCATCAATTAACCCCGTACCACCGCCGTTACCAGTGACAGCAACATCGGGAACAACCCGAACTTGGCGATCGCCAATTACCTGCATAAGCTGCAACGCTGTATAACCAGAAGTTCCCAAAGCCACCACCCCCGCGCGATAAGCTTCAGCCTTAGCATTTCCCGTCATCCGAATTGACTCGGCCTCCCCCATTGCTTCCTGAATTTGAGCATTCGCCTTCAACTCAGCAATTTTCACACCCTGCTCAGATTTAACCATTTCTTGCTGAATATCCGCGAGGGCAGTTTCCCGTACCAACTGCTGCCGTTGAGTTTGAGCCATTTGCTGCACATCATAGGTCTTGCGTTGTTCTTCAGCAATTTTGCGATCGGTTTGGGTCTGCATCAGTTCCGCCGGCGGCAAAATATCGCCGATCAAAGTATCAATTGCCTGCACATCATAAGAACGAAGTGCGCTTTTAATATACTCCGCAGCCTCCGCTTGTCTCTCACTTCTAGCCGTCAGAAAGTCCAACACAGTATAAGCCTGGGCAGAATTACGAAAGTAATTGCCAATAGTCGGTTGCAAAACATGATCGACTAAATTTTGCATCGAACCCACCCGCGAGATCACTTTGGGAGCATCTAAAGCCCCGACGTGAATAATTTGTGATACTTCTAGATCAAAGGAAAAACCATCTTTAGAACACACAGTCAGAGACGAAAGTTGAGAATCATAACTATGTCTTTCCATGCGCCTCGACCAGTTAAGCACAATGTTAGTAGTAGGCACTAACTCTACTTTTAAAATCCGAGTATTGAGCGGATGTTTGCGAGGATAAAGAGGTGCAACCCAAACACCTTTATTGCCAGGATTTACTAAGTTTCCATGAGTAAAAGCGGCACCGCTGACATCTTCCGAGGTATTGCCCACATAAGAAATTACCACGCCAACATAGCCGATCGGAATTTCTGTCATCGCCACTTGTTCGACACCAGCAAACCAAGGGTTCAGGTTCCAAGAACCAGAGAGCAAAACTTGTTCTTGCAACCCGCGCCTACCACCGCCGCTGATGAACTTCTGAGCGTTTTGGAAATTGTCGTGATCGGGGATCGTTTCTCCCGCGATTTCGCCAGCTTCAATCGGGATACCGTCAAATGTGGTGACAATTCCAACTTTATCGGGGTTGATACTGTAGAGGCGTAATTGTTCGGCACTCATGCCATGTTTAGCGGCGTTAGCAGCAGTAATTACCGTGAACAGAGCAGTATTAATACGGTAAGTACCAGTGGTAATAATACCCAGTTGGCGACCTTTTTCCCCACCACTTTTGAGGAATTTACGCGCATCTTGGAAATTATCAGAATCTGTAACTTTGCCGAGAATGCGCTGCGGTGGAATGGGCGCACCATCTGCGGCGACAATCAGAGCAATTTCACCTTGGGGGACTACAGTAACGGGTTCTTTGCGAACGTTGTACTGTATAGGCCAATAGCCCCAGTGCCACCCTGGAGGTAAGGTATCTGCCTGATATCCCGCTTCGCCATCGAGGGCAATTAAACGGCCGGGAGGTAGGGATTTTCCCGAAAAGCTAAATTTTTTGCTGATAATGCCGACTTCGCGATCGCCTATTACCACCAAACCCCCAAAAAATAGAGGAATGCAGACGATTGCGCCACCGATCAGAATAATTGGTAAGATTCCACCCAGCAAGTCTTGTTGTACTGTCTGTATTTGCGAACCGATCTGGGGTACTGGGCTGAGCCTTTGGCTAGAGTTAACTTGCGTTACTAGCTCAGCAGCAGGTGCAGGTTTGACTGCGCCTACTGTTGTTATAGTCAGTGTTGCTGCTAGGGTAGCAACTAACCATTTCAGAGTACGAACTTTGACTTGATAATTACAATGAAGCAGAGCGATTTTTTCTGTGCAACTTTTCATAACTTCCCTCATCGGGAGCAATTGGCTCAAGCTTAGCAAGTTACCAACTGCAACGCCTAGGGATTTCCTAACTTTAAGGAAAAACTTCCTTGGCAAGAGATAAATACGAGCGGATTTTACTGCTACAGGCAATCTCAGCCTTTGTTAGCCGCCACTTTTTGCCGTCCTTGGCGCAACTTGCGAGTACCAGCAAGCATCGCCCCTCCCAAGATCATCCCCGCCATACTCAAGGGTTCGGGTACTGGTTCCGACGACCCACTTCCGCCAATTCCTCCAGATGGAGACGTTTCCGTTGGCACAACTTGTTCTAGACTACCCACCGTCATGTTGTCAAAACTAAAATAATCTACTCCTGGTGCAGTATTGCCGAACATAATTCGGTCAAACAGTTCATCCGATTCAGCAATCAAACCAAAATAGAGCACTCCACCGCCTAATCCCTGCATCGTATGGGGAACCGTGACTGTCTGCTGGAAATTTGTCACAGTGTTTAACAGCGTTAGCGTTAGTTGTCCCTCAAAATCACCAATATCAACCCCGTAAAAGCCGAAAGCAGCTACTGCCTTTGAGAAGGTAATCCCGAACTGATTGCTAGCTTCCCAATATTTATTGCCAGAAATTGGATAGCGTCCCACTCCATTAGTAGTATTTCCGTTAACACTATCGATAAAACCATTGCCAAGGAGAGTGGCGGTTCCAGCACTACCGAAACTGATGGACAGAGGAGCCTCCGTTTCCACTGAGTAACGCTCAAAGTTTTCAGTTCCTACTCCTATGAGGTTAGAGAGGAACTCATCTCTGGCTCTATTAGCGTTGGGAGTGGCATTTAGGCGCACTTGCTCTCCCTGTCCCAAATCTTCACCAAAGTAGAGAGAGAACGCTTGAGCAGGGGCAGCCCTTCCAACTGTAGCTGCGGCTATCAACAATCCTGTTGTTAGAGTTGCTTTCCGAATTAATTTCATGGCTGATTCCCTTTCCTGAGTGTTGAATTACGACGCTTATAAAACCCCTGATAGTTCTTATAAAGAAGCTCTTAACTTGGCTTAAGAGCCATTAAGTCTGTTATCAGTCTGTTAATTTAGACTATATTATGTAAATTTTCGCTTCTTAAGTATAATATCTCTTATTCCCCTCATCTTGTCTAGTAAGTTTTATGCAACTTCATCATAAATTTATATTAGTCAGTATTTTCAACTAAGGGCTTTTTTAAATTGATACACCGTAACTTCAGCTACGTAACCCCAGTTCCTAGATATTTGTTGAATTAAGGCTCGCTACAAGGTGCTGGGGCGATCTGGGGCGATGCGATCTGCATCCAGAAGGCTCCACTCCTAGCACCTTTCCCATCTCCCGCATACTCGCTATTTCTCCATTTCCTCGATCTTCCCTATCGCCCATCCTTTGTTCGATCTAGAATGTATCGAACTGACATATTAGAGATACTAACATTGTGCTTATCGGCATATTTTTAAGCACACTCAGTAACTTTTGAAATAAACTCCAATTCCCCCACGCATCCAGCATTTTTTTATATTTTTTTAAGCTGGTAGCGTTCAACATTCCCGTATTTGATTCGGGTTGCCCCCAATATTTTTCTGATAACAATCCGCCGCAAAGTGTGCCGTAAGGGAGAAATTTAATCTCCTGTTCTTGACAAAAGTTCACCATCTTTACAAGTGGGCGACGGTCAATTAAAGAAAACTGGACTTGATGGGAGACGATTTTAATACCATTCTCTACAATATTTTTTAGCTAAACAGACGGGAATCCCCACACCAACCGAAGCGGTATGGTGTGGGATGAGAGGCGCGTGAGAGGAGGATTCCACCTGTTCACAATCTCAAAGCATGGCTTTGAGCAGTGGGCAGGTGGATGACGAGGCGAGCAAAATATTTTCTCAAAATGCTCAATTATTTTATGTTAAATTAACACTAATTGATGCGTATCGGCTGCAACGCAATGAAGGCGACCTACCAGTACCAATTCTATCCCGACACCAATCAAAAGCTAACCCTCAA
>NZ_JAQMUA010000329.1:0-3619 GCF_028330895.1 Kamptonema animale CS-326
CAGCGGCAGTGAAAACGGCAGTGGCAGCGGCACTGCTAGGTATTTACATTGCTTGGCGTGCCTTAGCCGGAGATGAAAAACACGCTTTCATTCGCACCATTGCAGTTGCCTTTGCTGCTACGGGTGGCACTAGCTTTCGTCAAGCTGATTTAACCAATGCCGATTTCACCCAAGCAACCCTCAAAAGTACCGATTTCCGAGGGGCTATTCTCACCCGCACTTGCTGGCATGAAGCCAAAAGACTCGATCGCGCTAGAGTGGGTAATTCTATACTGGCTAAAGCGGCTGTAAGAGATTTACTCATCACTGGCAATGGCTACAAAAAATCATATACTGGTGAAAATCTCCAAGGAGCTAACCTAACTGGAGCAAATCTCAACCAAGCTAATCTAAAGGAAGCTGATATTAGTCAAGCCAAGTTACAAGGAGCTAATTTAGAACGAGCAAATCTGACTAAAACTCAGGCAGTTGGTACTGATTTTACCAACGCTTACTTAACAGGGGCTTGTCTGGAAGCATGGAATATTGACAGTACCACTAAACTAGAACAAGTCGATTGTCAATACGTTTTTCTCCTAGAATATCCTGATGCTAAAGGCAGTCGAGAGCGTCATCCTCACTATCCTGATAAAGTATTTGAATCGGGTGATTTTGAAAAGCTGTATAAAAAGATTATGAATACCGTGCAGATACTCCTGCGAAACGGTCTTAATCGAGAAGCTTTTAACATTGCTTTCCAGAAATTAATGGAGGAAAACCCTGGAATCACCTGTGATTCACTTCAAGGAATTCAGAAAAAAGACAATGATGTCTTAGTCACGATCCAAGTCCCAGAAGGAACCGACAAAGGCAAAATCGAACGAGACTTGAGCGAACCTTACAAATTAGAAGCCCAAAAGCAAGCGGCTCTCCTAGAAGCAGAAATTCGTCACAATCAGGATCTGAAAAAAATTGCTATATTAGCTTTAACTAAAAATCCCGCATCTAATCCTATAATTAACCTTACAAACGATCTTAAATCGGAGATTAAAGCCATGACTGACAGCATCGATCAAAGTCGCAAAATTGAAAACAAAGATGGCCATGTCATCGGGATTTTAGGTGACATTGGCACAATTAGCGGCACTGTTGCCCACACTATCAACCAGTTACCCGATGAACCTACTAAATCTGAACAACCCGGAATCAAGGAGTTGTTAAGCCAATTGCACCAAGCGATTGAAGCCGATCCTGCATTAAAAGCAGAAGATAAAGCTGAAGCATTGGAACAATTGCAAACCTTAGCTGAAGCAGGGAAAAACCCCAAACAGGAAGCAACGCAAAAGACGGCAAAAAATGCTCTGACGATGTTGAAAGGAATTATTTTCGGGTTGCCTAGTGCTGTTGGTGTGGTGGAAGCGTGTAATAAATTGTTGCCTGCGATCGCCCAACTATTCGGTTTATAATAATTCCGAGAGCTACTTAAATGTAGGCTAAACATAGCCAGTCAAAACTCTCAAGCCCCACGATTGACGGCATCTGAGATTTTGCTAAATCTCCCAACGCTCTATAATTATGGCACTATCTCGCCGCCAATTAATCGCAAATTTTGGACTAGCTGCAATTGCTACCCAGTTACCATCGGCCGCCCAAACTAACCCCCATCTACAACCCATTATCAAACCACCTCGCCTCAAAATAAACGATACTGTAGGATTGATAAATCCAGCAGCTTTCAGTTACCCTCAAGAAATCGAACCTATTAAGCAAATTCTATCTCAACTAGGATTAAAAGTTAAATTAGGAACACATATTTTTGACCGTTACGGTTATTTAGGAGGAAAAGATCTCGATCGCGCCGCCGATGTCAATGCCATGTTTGCCGATTCATCAGTCCAGGCAATTCTCACAGTACAAGGCGGATGGGGCTGCAATCGCATTTTACCACTATTAGACTACCAATTAATCAGAAATCCTCCTAAAATTATCATGGGATTCAGCGATATTACTTCTTTGCTATTAGCTATTTATGCCAGAAGCGGGGTTGTTACTTTTCATGGCCCCGTAGGCATATCAACTTGGAGCAAATTTACAGTAGATTCCGTCAAGCAAGTTTTATTCAATCCCCAAACAATTACTTTACAAAACTCTAATCAAATTAGAGTACAAACTATCACTCCAGGTAAAAATCGAGGTAAATTAGTCGGCGGTAATTTATCAGTATTAGCTGCAATGGTAGGTTCCGATTACCTCCCAGATTGGAAAAATAGCATCTTATTTGTCGAGGAAGTTGGAGAAGAAGTTTATCGCATAGACCGGATGCTAACACAACTGAAATTAGCAGGAATTTTAGATAATATTTCTGGTTTTATTTTCGGTCAGTGTAACAAGTGCGAACCCGAACAACCCCAGGAATCCTTAACATTAGAACAAGTGTTATTTGAACACATTCGCCCCTTGAATATTCCCGCCTGGTATGGTTCAATGATTGGTCATATTCGCGATATATTTACTCTGCCCATCGGCGCAGAAGTTGAAATAGATGCCGTTGCTGGTACTATTAAATTGTTAGAACCTGCCGTAACTTAATAGCAAAGTATATTCACATAATCTCAAGTTGTAGGGTGGGCGCTCGCTGCCAAAATCTTGTCACGAGTAGCTATTATAGTTTCTGCGAGCGCCCACCTTACCTTTATTTATGTCCACCTACTTATATTCAAATAATCCCAATTTTGAAAACTCATGTAACAATAACAGTAGTAGCTTGATAAAGCGAAGTAAAACCCAGTATCAGGACTATCCTATTTAGGAATTCAATCACCATGAACACAAAAAAATATCAACAACTTGTTAAACCTTTACTAATAATTATCTTTGCAATTATCTGCTTGATTTTTCTCAATGCAGGCCAATTAATAGGCGAAAACACCACAACCATTTATCAATACCAAAAAATCCATAATCCTGACGGAATTGGCAAAGTTTATATGGGTCGAGAAATTGCCCAAGTCATGGGACATCAGGGAGCTAGCTGGTTGGAGCGTCCATCTCGTGGAATGGAAGAAAAGCCTGGTAGATTAGTCAAAGCTTTAGAGTTAAAGCCGACAGATATTATAGCGGATATTGGAGCTGGTACTGGTTATTTTAGCTTTCGTATGGCTTCCTTAGTTCCCGAAGGAAAAGTGCTGGCTACCGATATTCAACCAGAAATGATTGATATTATCGAAGATTTAAAAAAAGAGCGAAATATTACCAACATTGAGACGATTTTAACTACCGTAGCTGACCCTAAGTTACCGGAAGAAAGTGTAGACTTAGCGCTGATGGTCGATGCTTATCACGAATTTGAATATCCTAGAGAAATGATGTTAGGAATTGTCAAAGGTCTTAAACTAGGAGGTCGTGCGGTTTTAGTTGAATACCGGGGTGAAAATCCGCTCGTTATGATTAAAGGATTGCACAAAATGACTCAAAGGCAAGTTGAAAAAGAAATGGCGGCGGTGGGTTTAGTTTGGAAGGAAACAAAGGATTTATTGCCTCAGCAGCATTTGATGGTATTTGAGAAAGTAAAATAGAAATTATACCAAATCCGGGTTATATCATGTCCGGTTAAATACTGTCATTGCGAGCGAAGCGAAGC
>NZ_JAQMUA010000330.1:0-18114 GCF_028330895.1 Kamptonema animale CS-326
ATGAGGATGCTAAATCCTCCCTATCTTCCCCATCCTCCCTACCTTCCCCATCCTCCCTACCTTCCCCATCCTCCCCATCCTCCCCATCTCCTCCACCCTCTCCCATAGACATCGGCCAGTTGCAAAAATTCTCTCTAGGGAAGGCGGATTTGCAAAGGCGGCTTTTAGAGGCTTTTCTTAAGACTTCTGAGACAGACATGGCTGATTTGGAGAGAGCGATCGCGACTAATGATTTTCTTGCTGTCGAGCAGCGAGCGCATAGGATTAAAGGTGCTTCAGCTAATCTGGGTGCGCGATCGCTCTTAGATGTTGCGGCTCAACTGGAACAACTGGGGCGATCGCGATCTCTGGAAGGAGCAAACGAACTTTCGATCGAGTTGAAAACTCACCTCGATCGCGTCCGAGATTTCATTACCACTCTTCTAGCCGAGTAGTTTCAATTACCTTTTTAGCTACTAATTTCATGATTTTTAGAGGTAAACTAGAGGTAAACTAATGGAACGTCAAGCACTCTATCAAAGCTTTAAAACTTTAAACTGGCAGCAACAGTTAGGTAATTTAGCCTCAAATATCGCCGCTATCTCCACCCAATCAATGATTCCCCAACACGACAAACTTACCCGTCACCTCTTGCGAGAAGCCGCATTATTAATCGAATGGTGTGCTTTCAATGTCCCCTCAGATTTACAGCTAGAACTCGCCCAGATTCAAAGAGAAATAATGGCATGGCACAAAATTCACCCCCTACAAGAAGCGCGAGATTTACTATCCTTACAAACTCGCCATCAATCCGATCGGATTTTACAGATGTCTGGCTTATTACAACACACAAACGAAAATGTTGAACAGTTAACAGTTAACAGTTAACAGTTAACAGTTAACCGCTAACAATTAAAAAAATGACACATCACCTTCTCAAAGCTAACTGCAAAACCGTACATCTTGGCGGCTTCTCGTGTGACTTGGAACCAGCCTTAACAATTGAGTCAGGCGATCGCATCGATGTCGAAACTTATTCCGGCTTCTACGTCTACGATCGCGCCCCTTCCGAGTTTCTCACCCCGGAATTCCTAGATATTTGTGAAAATTTGCCGCGCGATCGCAAAGTCGGCACCGGCCCCCACTTGCTCACAGGCCCTATTTATGTTAACAATGCAGAACCGGGAGACGTTTTAGAAATCAAATTAGAAAAAATTTACCCTAGTTTGCCAATAGGATTCAATGCAATTCGTCCCGGATGGGGAGCCTTACCCCAAGAATTTGTGGAACCAAGATTGCGTTTTCTTACCTTAGATTTAGATAAAAATGTAGCTCATTTTCCCATCACCAAATCTGACAGCCAAAATCTCAAATTCCAAGTCAATATTCCCCTGCATCCCTTCTTCGGCATCCTGGGCGTGGCTACAGCAGAAAATAACCGTTCCTCGATCCCGCCGGGAAATTACGGCGGCAATATGGACAACCAGGAACTGCAACCAGGATCGCGAATATTCTTACCAGTTTTTGTGCCTGGTGGCTTATTTTCCATCGGCGATGGACACTCCGCCCAAGGAGACGGCGAGATAGATGTCACTGCTATTGAAACTTCTATGAATGGTACTATACAGATTAAAATTCGTAAAGACTTAAAGCTAACTTCTCCCCTTGCAGAAACAGCTAATGATATTATTACAATGGGATTTGCGGAAACCTTAGATGCAGCCTTTGAATTAGCGCTCAAACAGATGATTGATTTTCTCGAAGAATTTATCGGTATGAGTGCAGAAGAAGCTTATGTTTTGTGTTCCATTGCTGTCAACTTTCGGATCACCCAAGTTGTAAATAGCCCCCATAAAGGAGTTCACGGTATGCTACAAAAGTCTATTTTACCACCCAACAGTTTACCATTTTAGTTAATTACTTTTTCCCTGTTCAGTCCGAATAACTACTAACAAATCATCATGTCATCTACGATCGTTCAACTCTTATTAATTGGCTTAGCTGCTGGCGTTGCTGGCGGTATGTTCGGCATCGGTGGCGGCGCAATTATGGTGCCAGCAATGGTATTATTAATGGGGATGGAGCAGAAATTTGCAACGGGTACTTCTATTGCTGCTCAAATTTTCCCTATTGGGATTTTAGCAGCGATGGTTTACTATCGCAATGGCAATTTGAATATTAAAGATGCTGTTTTTATTGCTATTGGTTTAGTTATTGGGAATCTTTTTGGAGCTCTGTTTGCGAATCAGCCTTATATCAGTAGTGAAATGATGAAGAAGCTTTATGGTGGATTTCTCTTGGTTATTGGGGTTCGATACTTATTTTTTAAGTGATTTTTGTATCAGAAGTCTGCGATCGCACTTCTTCCGGTTGCTGGGAAATATGATTAATTGGTTGACTTTGAGAAGTGGGTAAACAGAGTGGCAGAATATCCATCACTAATGTTGACCCTCTAACCCTAGTTAAAGAATGATATAGCCTTCTGTTATTCCTCACTTTCAAGGAATTGTCGAGCCACCCGTCCCCAATCAGCACGAGCATCCTGTGCCTTATTGCGTCGGGGGCCATCAGGTTGCTCATCCTCGTACCGCGCCCAAGCCATCAGCAACAATTTCAAACCTTCTAGAGAATTTGTTAGGCGAGATCGAAGTGTTTCAGGATCTACGCCTTCTACTTCCTCTTCTAAAATTTCAACAAGGTTTTTGTAGGCAGGATGGATTGTGTTTAAAGTTATAATAATTGTGCCCGGTTTAGGATCGACAGCAAAGAAAGCAGATTTGTCTCCTAAAGATGCCTTAGCAAAAACATACTTCAAGCCATCGGAAACCGTTTTAGCCGCCAACTCTTCAGCGGTAATTTGCATAACACCTTTATCTATTAAGGTGGTTTCAATGATTTCCTTTCGCTCCTCCAAAGGGAGTGATTCATTTTCGTCACTTTGCCCGTAGTGTCCTTCCTTCTTGCGTTCCTCTGTCACCTCAGTGGCAACTTTCTCAGCAGAGGAAACATTGTGCCGTTTCGGGTTACTTCGAGAGCCTTTAGTTTGTGCTTCCAACAATTCACGCATAATTGTTAGTTGAGTATTAATCTTGTGAGCAATTTCTATGAATGGCCCTCTAGGGTCTTCATCATGGGTGAGTTCTTCTTTAAGCTGATGAATTGTTTTGCCACCTGTTAGCATCAATTTGAAATCTAGGTTCGCCATTTCTGAAAAGTTACGGGCCGATTGCTTATTGTTAGTAACCCCAAATAAGTCGTCAAGCGCTGGCGGAAATTCTATCTCGATCCCCCACCATCGCTCTGTAGGTTGCTTCAGTGACCAAGACTGATCTAGTTCCAATTCACGCCTTGCACGAACCACTGAAACGCCAACATTTTTTGCAGCGTGCTGTCCATGAGGAAGGCTACCTGGGTTATTGCCCGGACGTGCTTCTTCCTTCGCATAAGAAAAGCGAATTTTCACCTCATGTTTCTGGCCACGAAACTCAATAGTAAAGGTGGCTTCATAGTTATCGTCTCCTTCCCATGCTTGAAACATTGGCTTTTCGTCGAAGGGAGCAGGACAAGAAGTCTCTGCCATGAGATAACCCGGATCGTTCGGCTGTGCAAATTTCTCTACCATAATTTTGGTAGGTTCATCAATATCAAAAGTTGCCATGCGAATGACAACTTCTTTAGTCTCTAAAAATTTTCGATACATTCGTCCAATCACGAACTCTGAATTATCGATGATTGTCTTGCCAGTCTTCCACATACAGCGATCGATATCTGACCAGACAACTAATGTTCCCGTCTGTCCAAAACCTGTTGTGACTTTTCCCCAAATTTCAGGGATCTTCTGCTTCTGAGGTTCGGGAACTTCAATAAGCTTTTTGTTTTTGATTTCATTCAAATCTAGGTAGGTGTAAATTGCATTTTCTACACCACTCTGCCAAGTCCAAACCTCCACCCGCTGACACTGGGAAAGAGAAGAGCATGGCAACCCCATACCAAATCGCCCTATTCCTGTATGTTTGTCTTCTGCTAGATAAGTTCCGTTGCCGAACTGTAAAGCCATTCGTAAGACAGTATCATCCATGCCACTACCATTATCCAAAACCGCAATTTGCTCAACGCGAGAACGACGGCGTTGTTCTAGCTGAATTCCTTTCTCCGCACAGAGAAGTTCTACCTCAGTAGCTTCCGCTTGAATGGCATTATCTATGAGTTCGGCTAGTGCATAAGCTGCGTTTTTATAACCGTTATCACGTATTGCTTTAACAAGTAAATGTCCCGGAAATATATCATGTTCTTTTGTCATTTTAACCTCCAAATGTCTTCCCAATTATTAAAAGCATCGGCAACACTGCCAAAGCCAGGTAAGTCGGTGTCTACTACAGTAACAATCTCAGCTTCTTCATTGCCACCTGCTTTAAGCCCGCGAATAGCACGTCCAACCATCTGACTGTATAAAACAAGCGACTTGGTAGGACGAGCAATTACGGCGGCACTCGTTCGCGGGGCATCAAATCCTGTTGTAAGAACGCCATAATTACAGATAATCTTAGTTTCTGGAGTGTCATCTTTAAACCTCGCAATGATTCGCTCTCTTTCTGAAGCAGGAGTTTTGGCAGTTACAGCGGATGCTTGCCAATTTCTAGCTTTCAGCACAGCAGCTAAAAGTTTTGAGTGTTCTACAGATATGGCAAACACCAAAATACGCTTGTGGCTCTTTGCCAAATCTTCAATTTCCAAGATAATGCGGAGATTGCGCTGTTCGTTTTCAGCTAGGCGAGTCAGGATATTTTTTGGTAACTCTAACTCTTCTTCAATCCGCTTCAAGTCGTTATTAGATAAATTTAATCCACTCTGATTTAACAACGAGCGGTATTTTACTTGTGCCAAGTATTGCTCTGATACTAAGTAGTCTACTGGATTATCGTAGCCAGGAACCTCCAAAGTAACCTTGCACTGTGCAAAGAATTCCGCTAACTCTTCATCAGCACTAATGTCTGCCCAAGTGCGGCCTGGTGTAGCTGTTAACCCAAGCAGTGCTGTGTGTTCGTATGGTAAAACGAGAGAATCGAGGACTAGCTTGTAAGTTCCTGCTATTGCTTGATGGGCTTCATCAATAATGACAAGAGAAGAACGAGAGCCTAATCTGTTAATGAATTGGATGCTACGTTTAGCACGACTGTAAAGCTTGGAAAAACCTGCAACTACTATGCCATCCCGCACCTGATCGAGATCGAGTTCGTGGTTTCCCCAGAAACGATAGATAGATAAATCGCGATCGCCCAAGTATTTCCAGGCGCGTTGAAACTCGGCGGCGGCTTGTTCGCAAAGTTCTTCACTGTATGCCAACCATACGACTAAAGTAGGCTCTTGCGATCGCAGGCGATCGGCAATAATGTGCATTGCCGTGCGTGTCTTTCCCGATCCGGTGGGCATATGAAGCAGAACGCGCCGAGGTTCTTTTTGGAGGTACTGTTTGACTTTGGCTGCTGCACTACGCTGATGAACAAACAAAGCGTATTGAGGCTTAGCCAAATCCGATGAGGGTGTTTCCTCAGATTCCTCTGTTGATGGCACAACCAATTCAAAAAAGTCGAAAAGGGCACGTTCGCGTTCCGATCCGCGACGTATTTTGACTTCTTTTAGCGCTTGAAAGACATCTTCATTGTCTGAAGCTGACAAAATTGTAGCGAGAATTTCAGCCTGTCTTGGTCGTAATAATTCAAATAGGATAGTGCGAGTGTCTTTTGATAAAAGCAAGCTTTCACGAGAATAAATACTCACTAAAACTTCACGCAGATTACTGGGGGTTGCTAGGGTACTGTCTAATAGCTTTACCAAGTGAAAAGCTGAACTACCAAATAGAGTTTGTAGCGTTTCTTCATCTGCTCGTGATAGTATATCATCAAAATTCAATGGATACACCCCTCGTACATATAATCATTAATAGCGAAAAAGTAAAGGCAGAAGATCCTTATCTTCGATGCCAACTTTTCCGCTATTGGCTCACAAACTTGCAGAAACTCAGCATCGAGTAATTCCGAGTTAGCCTGTAGAATCTGCGGTTCCTCACCATTGGGGCAACTGAGGAGTTGTTGAATCAGATTAGTGTAAGCTTGGGCGCGGTTTTCATCCACGATCGCAATGGGTTAGGCAATAACACCGAGTCCATCTTATCATAATTTATGCCGCAATTGGACGATACCGCTTTTGTAGTATTTTAATCTTTATGTCAGAATTGAGGAAACAACCATTAACCCAACTAACGAACAAGCCCAAATCTGTCTGCGCCTCTGTCAGTGGTTATCCAACGGCTTTAAAGATATTCAACTATTCCGTTTCGATTACCAAACAGGAGATGTCTATATTTTCGCAGGCGATGAATTGCAAATAATTGTACCCCCTAGTGGACTTTGGTATTTTCTATGAAACCGAACTTTGAAGCAATGACTAATGCTGAACTGAAAGCTTATGCACTTGCACATCGCGGCGGCGATGACGATCTTGAAGCTTTGCGCGTGCTAGTTAGTCGCCGTAAACCCGACTCAGAAGCGATTATATTTCACCCGCCAAAGAACAAAGAAGAAGAACAAGAACAATTTGAATTATTCAAGCGGATAGTGGATGAGAAGACTCGAAAGAAAACCGCTGAGAGTTAAAATAAAGAGAGCGCGATCGCGCTTTATAGAAGAGATGGGAAAAAACCCGGTTTCTTTGATTCTGCATTGCAGACACATGGACGATCGCGCTCGATTTAACTTTACTTGAAAATGCGCGATCGCTCTTTGGGTACATCCTTCTCATTCTCAGGTAATATTCACTCAAACCGATCTCTGTCGCGTGGTAGAGTTTATAAAGTTATTAAATTTTGTAAAATCAACTTAATTTCCTACCCTCAGAGCGTCAACTATGGAAACGTATGATGTCATTATCATCGGAGCCGGTCACAACGGGCTAACCTGTGCAGCTTACCTCCTCAAAGCAGGATATAGCGTCCTCCTACTCGAAAAACGCTCTGTCCCTGGAGGGGCCGCCACCACCGAGGCCGCAATTCCAGAACTGCCAGATTTTAAATTTAACCTCTGTGCAATCGACCACGAATTTATCCATTTAGGGCCTGTTATTGAAGAATTAGAACTAGGGAAATATGGATTAGAATATCTATTTTGCGATCCAGTTGTCTTTTGCCCAAACCCAGATGGCAAATACTTCTTAGCCCACAAATCTGTAGAAAAAACCTGTGCGGAAATAGCCCGCTATAGCCCTCGCGATGCAAAGAAATACGCCGAATATACTGATTTTTGGCAGCGGGCCCTCGGTGCAATGATTCCCATGTTCAATGCACCACCCAAATCCGTCATTGATATCGCCGGGAACTACAACATTAAAAAACTCAAAGACTTGTTTTCAGTTATCGGTTCCCCAGACAAAACTTTCGACTTTATTCGCACGATGCTTACCAGCGCTGAGGACATTCTTAACGAGTGGTTTGATTCGGAATTCCTCAAAGCGCCCCTAGCAAGACTCGCCTCAGAACTCGGTGCGCCTCCCTCTCAAAAAACCATTGCTGTCGGTGCAATTATGATGGCAATGCGGCACAATCCTGGCATGGCCAGACCGCGAGGAGGCACGGGTTCTTTAGTAAAAGCATTGGTTAATTTAGTACACAGTTATGCAGGTAAAATCCTGACCGACCAGCACGTTGAAAAAGTGTTAGTTGATAACGGTCGCGCTGTAGGAGTTCGAGTTGCCGGAGGCGTAGAATATCGAGCTACAAAAGGTGTTATTTCTAATATAGATGCTAAACGCTTGTTTTTGCACTTAATGGATGACAGCGATGTTGATAGTGCCGATCGCAATTTGCGGGAACGCCTAGAGCGCAAAATTGTTAACAACAATGAGACTATTCTCAAAATAGATTTAGCTCTCAGCGAAGCGCCTCGGTTTGAAAGGTACAATCATCAAGATGAATATCTGATCGGTTCAGTATTAATTGCTGATTCCGTGAAGCACGTCGAAATTGCTCACAGCGAGCCTAGTATTGGCAGAATTCCTGACTCTGACCCCTCTATGTATGTGGTAGTGCCGACAATGCTAGACCCGTCGATGGCTCCCCCCGGTAAACATACTGTCTGGATTGAGTTTTTTGCTCCTTATCAGATCGAAAATGCTGAAGGCACTGGTTTGCACGGAACTGGTTGGACGGATGAATTAAAACACAAAGTAGCTGATCGCTGCATTGATAAATTAGCAGAATATGCGCCTAATATCAAGAATGCAATTATCGGTCGCCGCGTGGAAAGTCCGGCAGAATTGGGAGAACGTTTAGGGGCATTGAAGGGTAATTATTACCATGTAGATATGACTCTGGATCAGATGATCTTTTTCCGTCCTTTACCGGAGTTAGCCAATTACAAAACACCGATTGAAGGTTTGTATTTAACGGGTGCGGGTACGCATCCGGGCGGCTCGATTTCGGGGATGCCGGGACGCAACTGCGCTCGTATTTTTATGCACGCGCAGCAACCAATCGCGCAGACTTTGGCAGATGCGGCTAACTCGCTGAAATCTACGGCAAAGTCTGTATTTGGGGGAGCCTCCGATTTGTAAAAGACCTCATCCCCCATCCTAACCCTCTACTGAGAGAAGAGGGAAAAGTAATAAATTTGCTATTGGTTCGGGGGAGTAATTAATACTATTAAACTCACAGAGATTTAATAGTATTAATCCTGCTCCCCTCTCCTTGCAGTCTACAGATTAGGGGAGATCCCTTTTTTGATTTTCATTTTTTAACCTCTACCACAGTAAAATACTCAGTCTTTGTAGGGATGAAAAAGCAGATCTAAAATTGAGAGACTAAGATTGCCGTTACCCATTTTTGAGCAATGACAGACCGGGTTTTGATTATTGGAGGCCGGGGGCGAATTGGCACCAGCGTGGCTAAAGATTTAGTCGCCCATACTCAGGCGCAAATTACCCTGACTGGACGCGATACAGGGGGAATAGCTGCTAATACATCTACGCCGAAGCAGGCGGAGTATTTGCCACTAAATTTAGGGGATAAGCAAGCTTTACGAAAAGCTGTTGCTGCTTCCAACCTCGTCATCCACACGGCGGGGCCTTTTCACCACCGCGATGCTTCGGTACTCAAAACTTGTATTGAGGAAGGCATTAACTATCTCGATGTCAGCGACAGTCGCAGCTTCACTCGTAGGGCTTTAGAATGCCGCGATGCTGCTAAAAATGCTGGGATTACAGCTATTATTAATACGGGAATTTTCCCCGGAGTTTCTAATAGCATGGTACGCCGAGATGTAGAACAATTGGATGAGGCAGAACGCATTCACTTGAGTTATGTTGTCGGAGGTTCGGGCGGGGCTGGGGTAACAGTAATGCGAACTACGTTTTTAGGGTTGCAAACGCCTTTTGAGGTGTGGTTAGATGGCAAGTGGCAAACTGTTAAACCCTATAGCGATCGCGAAACAGTTGAATTTCCCCAACCCTACAGCAAAACAGGGGTTTACTGGTTTGATATGCCAGAATCTATTACTTTACCTGAATCTTTCCCAGTTAAAACTGTAATTACCAAATTTGGCACTAATCCTGACCTTTACAATTATCTTACCTGGTTTGTAGCTAACTATTGGCCGGATAGCTGGCTTAAGAATCATAAGGTCATCGAATTTTTGTCCTATGTGAGCTACGGTATGACCAGTTTTAGCAATCAGTTTAGCGGGATTGGGGTAGCAGTGCGTTCCGAAGTAACTGGCCTTAAAAATGGTCGAGAAGCTAAAGTTTGCTCGACGGTAGTACATGAAAATGCCGCAGATGCTACTGGTATAGGTACGGGTACAATTGCCCAATTGATATTAGATGGCAAACTGACTTATCCAGGAGTTTGGCCTGTAGAACAGGCCCTTCCGACTGATTTGTTTGAACAATCTATGGAAAGTCGGGGTCTTAAGATTGAACAAGAATTACTGTGAGGTCATTTTATTTTCACATAGGAGTAATTGGTAATTGGTAATTGGTAATTGGTAATTGGTAATGGCTAATAGCTAATCCCTAATTGGTAATACTCTTTTGTGCGTTTTTTCCTGCGCTTTAATCTGCCTAAAGATAGAAGCAGTGAAGGTGGATTTACATATAGACTATTTATAGTCGTTTAAATCTAGTGCTTCCCTCCGATTGTTGGAGGATGGTATTAGCTCAAATACGGCGCTCTTAACTTAGATTTCTGTGCTGGGGTACAGGGAAAGGTTAACTAATACAAATCGTAAAAAACTAGGAGGAGGAATTTACATGAAGAGAATTTTATCAACATTGGGACAGGCATTTCGCAAAAGTATTTTGGCGGTTTGCTTGATGAGTTTAATCAGCTTAACAGGTGTAATGATATTGCCTGGTCAGCCCGCTTATGCCGCCATAGTAGACATAAGTAGTAACCAGACAAAAACAGGTGCTACAATAGAAGGTTTTTCTAAAGATAATAAGGCGGTTGTAAATCGAGATGAAGCTTACGAAGAAGCAGTGAAAGCAACCGAAAAACCTAAAGTAGGGATAGAGAAGGTTTACGAACAGGATTTACACGCTTACCAAGAAGAAAATCCCCCAGAAAGCATCCTAGAGAAAGCGGAAGAAGCAATTGACAAAATAACTGCTCAGCCGCGATAGAAGGATTGCTACCTCTGGTAATTTCACGAGCTTACTAGAAAAAGCAGAAAAGATGTAAGAATAAACTGACAGAGAAGGAATAAATCAAATATCTTTCGGTCGCAGTGTCGAGTTTAAATCGCTAGCTTAAACTAACCTTAATTTAGTAAAATTTAAGGTTGGTTTTTGATTTATATTCCTAATAGCGTAGAGCTAATTCATCCTTGAGGAAGATGATGCGCTCGCCTTTCAAAAAGTAGATTAGAGAAAAGTAATTCTACTGAGAAAAAAGGAAAAAATATCATGGCAGATATCAAACACAATACTAATGAATCTGATGCAAACTTAGATCCCATTTCTGGGGAGCCAGGAGCTCATCCAGTGGGGACGGGTATTGGTGCGGCGAGTGCAGGAGCGGCTGGTGCTGCGATCGGTGGTGCGATTGGTGGGCCTGTGGGAGCAGTAGTGGGTGCTGCTGTGGGCGCAGTTGCTGGGGGTTTGGTCGGTAAGGGTGCGGCTGAATCGGTTAACCCAACGGAAGAAGAGGCTTACTGGGAAGAGAATTACAACAGCCGGCCTTATGCAGAGGTAGACACGGACTATGAATACTACAGACCGGCTTACCGCACGGGATATGAGGGATACAGCCGCTACAGGACTACGGGCAAGAGCTTTGATGAGATTGAGGGGGATTTACAGAGAGATTACGAAAAAAATCGCGGTAAGTCAAATTTGAGCTGGGAAAAGGCGAAATACGCAGCCCGCGATGCGTGGGATAAGGTAGAGCGCAAAGTTCCAGGCGATATTGACAGAGACGGACGCTAAATGCGATCGCGCTGAGTTTCCCAATTCCCCTTAAAAAACAGGGCTATTTCTTTCTCCCCAAAAATTTGTTTGACCTCTCCCCAACCTCTCCTACAAGGAGAGGGGGGAAGAAAAAGGGGGGGCTTAAGGTTCTGAGCTTTTTTTAGGGAAAACTCAAATATCTTCCTTTGGATCGATCTAATTTTAAGCTAATTAGGATTAAGATCCAGCTCAAATTAAGAGAGTAAATTGTGGAAGCTATTCTGGAAAGAGCTTGGGAACTCAAGCAAAATTTAATAGACTTTGTGCTAGACGCAGAGGGAGAGTTAGCGGTAGCTTTAGAAGCCTATATAGCGGCGGGTTCGGCGCGCGATCGCTATGACATCGCCCAGCAAAATCAGTTAGTGGACACTTTTCTCGTCGAAGGTAGAGTCGCAGAGCAAACCCCTCTGGATTTATTTATCGCTCAGACAGAGTTAGAAGAGAGCGATCGCCAATTATTAGACAACTGGCGGCGCAGCTTTATAGGCTTATTTGAAATTAGCCAAATTTTACCCGATGGCTTCGAGTTAATTAACTGGCTAACGGCCAAACACTACACCGTTAAAGTCAGTAGTTCTGAAACGCTCAAAGATACGGCCAAACTAAAAGTAGGGGAAATTTTGCTGGTTCGTATTGCCCCCGTGAGCGATAGTTACTGGATGTTTTCAGGGCCTCACATTTTAATGGGAAAATTGGGTAAACCTAAACTAGCTGTCGCTATTGGTAACTTCAAGCAGAATCATAAAAATGCTCTTTATAGCGATGCTCCAGAATTGTTAGAACAGGCGTGGCAGTCAGTCGAACAGTATCACCAAGAATTTACGGATTTTTTTGGTAGCGATGAAGTCAATCTTTCGGGATATCACCTCAATAAAAAGATTGCTGAATTCCAAGAAGTAATTACCAAAAAACGCCTAGCTGAAGCTGGCATTGATAATTCCAAATCTCTTGAGGAAATAGCAACAGAATCGGGAGTTGATGCTACAGAACTCAGGGCCGCAGCAACAGAAATGGGGGCTGATGCCGATACAGTCGATCGAATGTTAGGCAAGCCAGACTCCAAAATGGTGATGCCCAAAATTGACTTGCCTGATACTCTTAAAAAAGCCGAACAGGTAACGGCTATTTCTCATCCTCGTTGGGGTCAGATGTTTTTACCTACCTACACTCAAGTCACGGCTCTGTTAGAAACTGAAGACTGGCAAAGCTTGCCTAATGCTAACAAGTTAGTTCGCTATTACTTGGAAGATGCGACGATTAATGCTTTCATCTGGCAGCGTTTAGCCCAAACTTACCCAACCCAACTAGAAAAAGTTTTGCAAACAGTATTAGAGCGGCCAGATTTTAATTTGGAGCGCGATTTAGAGCAACTTTTGCAAACATACAATAAACCCTTAAAGCCGGAACTACCAGAAATTGCCAGCGTTCCCCTGCACTTGCATAATTTATTTCAAGAGGCTATGGCTGAAGTTAATAAGTCCAAGTCTAAGTCCGGGGATAAAAAGAAAGGTGCTAAAGGCTTTAAATCCTCTTAGTTGTCCTTGATTTAACCGTAATTTGATTCGGGGTGTTTGCCTAAGAGTCGTAATTGTCGCTCGGTGGCAACAGCAAGAATTTCGGGATTGAATTGCCAAGGCCAAGGCGAGAATTTCTGGGCAATATTGCGGTGGGAATAATGTACTTGCAACAGGTAGCGCGTGCGATCTGGAGTGGTATTTTTACCGCCAGAATGCCAGATTTCGCTGCGGAAAAATAGCACGTCTCCAGCTTTGCACAGGACTGGTTCAGGTGCGCGTCCGTTCCAAGTTTCTTCGCCTTGATTTGGCTCTCGGCCAGATTTGTGACTGCCAGGAATTATGTAGGTAGGACAGAGATCTTCTGTGATGTCGCTCAGGTAGAAATGGGCGGTACAAATCCACACTGGTAGTTTAAAATGAGGATAGAGAAACACAGTTTCGGGAACAGGGACTAAGAGCTGATCTGTGTGGACGCGCCAACCATTATAGCCGGGAAAACTTTTCCAGGCAGTCATGCCAATGATGTGACATTGATCGCCCATCAATGCCTCTGCTAAGTCTACGATTCCGGGTCGATCGAGGTAGGAAAGCCAGAGGCGATCGCGATTGAAAACGCACTTGAAATGATCGTTAAGTTCGCTCCAACTACTGCCATCTAAACCGAAGGGTTGGAGGCGATCGATCGCTGTACGGGCTGCCGTTACTTCCTCAGCGTTGAGTACGTTGGGGATCAGTACATAACCGTCCTCGTGCATCGCCTCGATCGCGATCGGGATATCGTTGAGCGCTAACGTCTTCTGCCTATAGGTGAAAGATTCGCTCACCGCCGCTACGTTCATGGTTTCAATTTAGTTGAAGAAAAAGAGCTTTCCTATCTACAGACTACGCGATCGGCAGGTAAAAATCCAGCCTGGTGCTGTTGGAAATGCTCTGAACCGCTGAGTTTGACTATGTTCGCTCGTAAGACTGAACTTTTTCTGTCTATACTCACTTAAAATTATTGCTATGAGGGAATAGTAAGTTATAACAAAATAGGAGCCTTGCCAGGAGAAGCCTCAAGCAAGCTGTTTGCAGTCTGCCACAGCTAACCCCTACAGAGCTACTATTAGATCAATCAAATTAAAATGAGCTAAGACGCTATGGTAACTCGCGGCTTTTTATCTTCAGGCAAAACTAAAAAATCTAAAGTGATGCCAACTTCCAGGTTCACAAGTGACTTTTCGGAGGCTACTAAAAGTGAATTCAGAATAAAATTAAACAGTTTGCAGCCTACTGTTTCAGAAGCGCAGGAAATCATCTACCAGTTTTTTATCGATCTGGTTCGAGACAGTTCTCCAGATGCGGTGCTGGCAGAATTTAAGCATTTATTTATTGAGCCTGTCCCCTCAGCTAATACCGAAGCAATTTGGGCGCTCAAGATCGTGATCGAATCGCAAAATGAGGCAGAGTTCAAAAATTTATTCAAGCGTTGTTGCTATATTATCCTCAATAACTGGGTAGGACGGCGCAATTACCAAATAACGCAAGACTTAATTCAACTGGTTTCAAATTGGCAAAACCACCACCTCCCCTCAGACAATCACTTCCAACAAATGAGAGCTTGGCTGGCAAGTTTTGTCAAGAGTCAAGACTACCAAGAAATCAAGCTATTTGTTTCTAGATATGACGAGAATTGCGTTCAAACTAACTGGACTGAGCGCTACACATCTTTTTTGCTCGCTCCTCAGTATGTGGATGAAAAAAATCCCATAGAACAGCGCCAAGCCGCTCAAAAATTCTCCAAGCAACTCAAAGAAAAATTTAAGTTTGAACTGGCACTTTATACCGCCCACGCTCAAGCTGGTGATTTCAAAGATTCGGCTTTTGAAAATCCTACAGTTTTAGGAGATGAAGTTCTACTTTTAATTAAAAATATTGTAGCCAGACGGGGCTTGTTGAGCTATGCCAGCTTAGCCAAGACTTTTCTTGCCCAAATCAAAGATATTAACTATAAGGAGTTCAAAAAAAGTTTATTAATATATTTGTTTCATTCGACTGAAAAAGAGACTCCCTTAGTTAAAACGCTGAAAACTTTGATACTTAAGAAGGTAGATAATCTTTATGAAACTTATGATGCTGAAACAATTAACAACTCTCTAATTTTGATGACTTGCAACAAAGTCATCAAGATTTTAACGCTGGAAAAAGTAGGTAGCCCTTCCCCAGTATTTACATTGTTAGTATCTCAAAATAATCCTTTAACTTTGGCAGTTATGCTGCTCAAGCTGGTTTTGATCTCCCCTAATTCTAGGACACATTTAGAAGTTTGTATTGCCCTGTTAATTGGTCATTATCAAAAGAAGGCACCAGATAAATGTCAGGGGTTTATTAAGTTCTTAGAAATCTGCAAAATCGCCCTAACTATTTATGCGGAAAACGTTCAGTATAACTTAGTTAAGATGTCAGCAAACGATCGAACTAATCCAGAAGTTCTAGATCTAGATAGCTATCGAGTTTTTTCTCTGCATAAAAGTCCTCCCAAAAAAGAATAAACTTAGTTCAATTGTCAGGTGGGCGATCGCCTCTCTCAAGAATTAAAAATTAAAAATTAAAAATTAAAAATTAAATTGATTTCGTTTTTGATTTTTAACTTTTAATTTTTAATTGGATTTACCTATGAGTTACAGGCGATCGCGATCGTGGCTGTATAATTTGCTGCAAGCTTTTCCTCTCAGGTAGCAATATTATTAGGACTTACACAGGTCGTCCCAGAAACCGGGTTTTTGGGAGAATCTGTGGGTCAGGGCGAAGTATTTTCGTCAAAAAACCCGGTTTCTTTGGTGGGATGCGTAAGTCCTGAATCTGCCTTCTACCTTCTGCCTCCTGCCTCCTGCCTCCAAGGGTTCATTAGCGATCGCTACTTACGCTCACCTATTGTTAAGATACAAGGGGTTTAAAAACACGCCCTAGACCAGCTACAAAGCTAAACACTTTTTGGGAATTAACAGGATGTCTACTTCTGCATCAACCAATTTGGAATCCTCGATTCCAAAATCTCCATCGGGATCGATTGTCTTCATTGACTCCAGCTTAGATGACTGGCAAACTTTAGCCGCAGGCGTACCTGACGGTGTAGAGTGTATCAGCATCGATCGCCACAAAAATGGTATTGAACAAATCACTTCAGAATTGCAAAAATATGCTTCTGTTCGCGGAAATATTGACGCAGTTCACATTATTTCTCACGGTAGTCCTGGCAAGTTGCAGCTAGGTTCTACTTTTCTAGGTAGTGACAATTTAGAACAATACACTAGCCAATTTCAAAAGTGGCACAGCACCCTATCCGCTCAAGCAGATGTTATGCTTTATGCCTGCGATGTTGCCGCAGGTGAAGGCATTGACTTCGTACAGAAATTAAGTCAATTAACTGGTGCTGATGTTGCCGCATCTACTAATACAACAGGTAGCAATGGCGACTGGAATTTAGAGTTTGTTAATGGTGAAATTGAATCGTCTTTAGCTGTGAAACCAGAGGTATTGGCGGGTTATAAAGGTGCTTTAGCCACTCTCACCGTTAGCAATAATAATGATAGCGGTGCGGGTTCTTTGAGGGCGGCAATTGCATCGGCTACCTCTGGAGATACGATTGTATTTGCCCCCAGTTTAGCTAATCAGACAATTGTGCTTACCAGCGGTCAACTGGTTATTGACAAAAACTTGACTATTGACGGTGCTGCTGCTACGAATTTAACAATTAGTGGCAATAACGCCTCTCGTGTTATGGATGTAGGTGGCGTTACTTTTACTGTTAAAAATCTAATTATTGCCAATGGTAAGCTTACGGGTAGCGATGAAACTACAGGTGCAGGTGCAGGGATTCGTGGCGGCAACAGCAGCAATTTAACAGTAGATAATTGCCAATTTAAAAATAATATTGCGGGCTTTGCTGGAGGAATTTTTACTGGATTCAAAAGTACCAATACTGTGACTAACAGTATTTTTGAGGGCAATGAAGGCACATCAGCTAATAAAGAACAAGGTGCAGGCGCGATCGCAACTAAGAGCGGCAGTTCTCTCACAGTACAAGGCTCTACTTTTAGTAAAAATAAAGGAATTAACGGCGGAGCAATCAATAATCTTTTAAGTAATCTCACAGTAGAAAACTCGACTTTCCTCAATAACGATACGACGGCTGGCAGTGGTACAAATACCAATGGTTATGGCGGTGCAATTTACACCGATGGGGCGAGTGAAATTACCGATGACTCTATCGGCGGCACGATTACTATTCGCAACAGTCGCTTTGAAGGGAATAAAGGCAAAGGGCAAGGGGGGGCGATGTTTCTGTTTGCCTATCCCCCCGATAAGGTGGCAATTGAAGGCAGCATAATCATCAATAATCAGGTACAAAAAGGCTCTGGAAATGATGCTTTGGGTGGGGGAGTACGGATTGGTAACGGTGCTTATACTATCAGCAAAACTACTTTTGCTAACAATATATCTGAGGCTCAGGGCGGTGGTTTGTGGGTAGGAGAAGAATCACCAGGTACGATTACTAATAGTACATTTTTTGGGAATCAAGCCGTAGATGCAGGAAATAGTGCTAGTGGTTTAGGCGGCGGGTTATTTTTCGCGACTACTAGCAATCAGAAGATTGTGAATACAACGATTGCTGGGAACAAAGCGGGAAGCGAAGGCGGAGGGATTGTTGGCAGCACTAATATTACGCTGACTAATACAATAGTTGCCAATAATACGGCAAACAATGAGTTTAATAATAAGCAAAATGCCTCGGATGGAAAAGGGTTTTCTCAGAATCCAGCACCTTACTTTACTGATGGTGGCGGTAATTTACAGTGGCCGGCAATTACCAATAATTTCAATAATGGCAATATTACAGCTAATGTCTTGCAAACTGACCCAAAACTAGGCCCCTTACAAGAGAATGGTGGCGGTTTGCAGACGGTGGCATTGCTAACAGGAAGTGCGGCAATTGATGCGGGTAAAAATACAGATGCGGCTGCTACGGATCAGCGTGGTGTCACTCGGCCTCAAGATGGTGATAGTAATGGGAGTGCGATCGCAGATATCGGCGCTTACGAGTTTTCGCTAACACCAGTCCCCACGCCTACGCCAACACCTACAC